>CAZFPG010000036.1:0-14086 GCA_964521055.1 uncultured Marinobacter sp. | reverse complement strand
CTTTCATGAAGTAGATGCCGGCCACCATGAACATCAGCAACAGGATAACCGGGAAGTTCACCAGTACCTCGTGATACACCGCGTCCGCGGTTGTCATACCAACCAACAGGGCTTCTATCGCCAGCAGGCCTCCAGGCAGCAGGGGATAGCATTTCAGCGCCATGGCCAGGGTAAAGATGAACTCACCCACCAGCACCCAGCCAGCCACAGCGGGCCCAAGGGTCCAGACAATCAGTGGGTTGGCGATCAGGAAAAGGACGATGACCTGTTTGTACCAGGCCGGCGCATTACCCAGGAAGTTATGGGTAAAGCCAGAGACGACGGTAGTGGGCATTGCAGGAATCTTCTGAGTTAACGGGCGGCTAAGAGTATGTGGTAACCGGCCGTTATCTTCCTTGATATTTGCGTGCCCGGTAATCCATCGAAGGTACCGGGGGTGTGACTATTTGGTCGTAAAACGCGGCAAGGAAGAGTGGCCGGGCGACCACTCCCAAAAAGTTTCGTAATATTACTTAAAAGTGGGGCCGCTAGCGACTCCATTTTTATATTCCTTGCCTGAAGGCCCGCTATCTGTTCAGAACCGGTAGGAGAGTGAGGCGGTGATGTTCCGCTCAGCACCGAAGTAGCAGAATTCCAGACTGTTGAAGCAGGATGCCACGTATTCCTTGTCCAGCAGGTTATTCACATTAAGCCGGGTGGATACACCCTCCAGACCAAGTTTGCTGAGATCGTAGCCCAGGGCCAGGTCCACAAGGGTATAGTCCGGCACCTTCTCGGTATTCGCGTCATCGGCGTGGATATCCGCGATGTGGCGGACACCCAGCCCGGCGTTGGCGCCATCCAGCACGCCGCTGGAGAAACGGTAGCCTGTCCACAGGGTCAACTGGTGTTCCGGCACCTGGCTGGCACTCTTGCCCTCCCGGTAGGGCTCGGATTTTTCGAAGGTGACGTCTGTGTAGGCGTAACCGGCCTGGATATTCAGGTTATCGGTCAGCTGCGCCTTGGCCTCCAACTCCACGCCCTGGGACTCGATTTCACCGATGCTGCGGTAGAAGTTTTCCTGGGGCAGCTTGGTGGCCAGGTTTTCCTGGTTGATGCGGAACAGTGAAAGCGTGTACAGGTCCCTGGTTCCCTCCGGCTGGTATCTCAGCCCGGTTTCAATCTGTTTGCCTTCGCTGGGCTCCAGAAGGTCGCCGTTCTCAGCGGTAAAGGCGCTGGGAGAAAACGACGTGGAGTAGGACACGTAAGGTGCAATGCCGTTGTCGAACAGGTAAAGCAGCCCGGCACGACCACTGAACTGGGTCTCGTCCAGCTCTGTCTCCACACCAGTGTCGCGATTGGTATTCTCGATTTCCACCCAGTCATGGCGGCCGCCCAGGGTCAGGCGCCAGCCGCCAGCGGCCAGTTGGTCCTGCAGGTAGATGCCGGTTTGCTTCAGCTTGCGGAGATTGCGCTGCGGGGGATACAGGACAGAAGGTTCGGCCCCGTATTCCGGATCAAAAGCATCAATGGCTGGAAAGGCGCCTGAGGGCCACACCACATCGTTCTCACGCTGCTGGTAGTCCAGCCCCACCAAAACGGTATGGTCCATTGTTCCTGTGGTGAACTCACCCTGGATCTGGTTATCGATGGTGGTCGCCTGCAGGTCTTCGTCGGCACCGGAGTAGAAGCGGTTGAGCTCAGTATCCGATGCCCAGCCAAACGCGTAGACCTGCTTCAATTCCACGTCCGAGTCCAGGTAGCGGGCCTTCTGCAGGGCGGACCAGTTGCGGTTGAAGCGGTGCTCCAGGTCATAACCCACCATGGTCATGTCACGCCGGAACAGGTCGTAATCCGGCTCGCCCTCGAAGAAAGTGTTGTCGATTTTCTGGCCGTTGCGGGGTTCCACTGTGCCCTCGTAGGGTAAGCCGCTGTGGTAACCACCTTCCGGGTCGCGCTGGAGGTAGGCCAACAGTGTGAGGCTGGTATCGTCCGTCACGTCCCAGGTCAGTGACGGGGCAATGGCTCGGCGCTCCAGTTCCACATGATCCTGTTGCGCGTCGGCGGCGGAGGCAATGCCGGTCAGGCGATAAGCCACCCGCTGCTCGTCGTCCACCGGCCCGGTGACATCGAAGGCGAAGCTGCGCTGGGCATTATTACCCAGGCTGACCCGGATCTCACCCGAATCCCGGAACTCCGGACGTTTGCTGGTCAGGGCAACGATCCCGCCAGGTGACCCCTGGCCGTAGAGTACCGACGTCGGCCCCTTGACGATCTCAATACGTTCGAGGAACCAGGGATCAATTGCGAACGAGCTGAAGGAGCCACCATCGTTCATCACCCGCAGGCCGTCCAGATAGGTGTTGTTGATGCTGCCGTCGGAAAAACCGCGGAGGATCAGGTAATCGTAGCGGTTGGACGACCCCACCTGGTCGGTGCCCACGCCCGGGGTGTAGTTGGCGGCACGCTGCACTGTGCGGGCGCCTTTTTCTTCCCAGTCTTCGCGATCAACAACGGAGACCGACTGGGGTGATTCGATCACCGGCGTATCAGTTTTCGTGGCGCTGCGGGTTGCGGTTATGTTCAACGCATCCAGCATTTCCGGCTCGCCCTGTCCCTGGGCTAAGGCTATCGGCGCGCCTGTAGCTCCGGCAAGAGCCACGGCGACAGCGAGTGACAAACGGATGTGTCGGAACATGAAAACCTCACTTGAATCTGACAATAATGTAATGCGAATTATTCTCTTTTAGATCCCGCATTAAGTATTTCAAGTGACAGGTTTTGTATGCGAAATGCCAAACCGGGTGGTTCAGACGACGTTTTTGGGCGAAACGCCGAACTGGCGCCGGAACGCGGTGGCGAAATTGGTGGCGTGGCGGTAGCCCGAGCGATGGGCCGCCTGCTGCACGGAGTAACCCTGTTCCAGATAATGCCAGGCCAGGTTCAGCCGGCACTTGCGCAGATACCCGAACACCGACAATCCGTAGGTCGCGCGGAACTTACTGCGCAAGCCGCTGGGGCTCATGGCGGCCCGGCGGGCGAGCTCCGCCAGGGAGTAGTCTTCCGTCGGGGCGAATTCCAGCAGTTGGCGAACCGCTTCCAGCCTCTGGTGTTCCTGGGAAGAGGTTCGGATTTTACGCCCAACCGGTTGCACCTGCTCCGGCAGGCCATAGCCCGTCAGCTGCAAAGCCAGGCCTTCCAACACCAGGATTTTCTGGAGCCCTGGCAGGCTGGCACCGAGAGATTGCTCAATGGCCGCCACGAGAGCAGGAGGAAGATCCCACAACATCACCGGGTCCTGCACTCCCCGCAGCAGGGTCCTCAGGGAACTCTGTTCGGTCCGCGCCGGGACCATACTCCCTGGATCAAAGGCCAGGACAACCGTCTCCAGGCGTTGGCCGGCGGATTGGTAGGCTTGCAGCGCATATTCCGGCCGCAACTGCAGGCTGGCGGCCATACCACTACCCAGTTCCCGCCGGACAGCACCGATCGAAAGCCGGACCTGCCCCTTGAGCACGATCACCATCAACAAAGGCGCATGGCCCAACGATATTGACTCGTAGTCATGAAAGATCGTGAGGTTGGAATGGGTGAAGCGGAAACCCGAGGGCAAAGGGGTTTCATTGATAACCCCTTCGGCAATGATTCGGTCACTGGCAGCAGCCTCGGCCTCCGGGGTGCCGGGAAAACGGTACTGGATCCCGTAGTCCCTGCCAAAGGCGAGGAAGTCCTCCATGCCAAAAGACATTGACCCGGCCGCTGAGCCAGGATAACGATCACCAGGCACTACCGGCCAGCACTCCCGCTCTGGCCAGAGGACGCCCGCTCAACCGAATCGGACAGCATCTCTGCCGTAATCGCCGACAGGGTCCAGCCCAGGTGGCCATGGCCAGTATTGTAGAACACCGTCGGCAGCCTGCCGGGGCCTACCCGCGGCATCATGTTTGGCAGCATCGGGCGCAGCCCCGCCCAGGGCACGACACGGCGGGTACAAACGCCCGGGAAACACTGCTCCACCCAACGGGTGAGCGGGCGAATCCGGTCATCGCGGATGTCCAGGTTGAAGCCACTGAATTCCGCTGTGCCGGCGACACGGAAACGGTCGTCCCCCAGGCGGCTGGTGACGATCTTGGTCGCATCGTCCAGCAGGCTGACCGTGGGCGCAGCTTTACGGGACGCTTCATCGTCCAGCTGCACCGTGATGGAGTAGCCCTTCACCGGATAGATGTTCACGCGGTCCCCAAGCTTAGCGGCCAGCTCGCGGCTACCAACGCCTGCGCAGATCACCACACCATCAAAGGTATCGCGGGTTTGCTCCTCACCATCAAACGACGTAACCCAGGCATGGGACCGATCCGCGCTCAATTCCGTCACCGAGTGTTCATAGAAGGTTTTCACGCCAAGGCGGATAATGGCATCCGCCAGGCCGCTGGTGAACTTGTGGATATCACCGGTGGAATCGCTCTCTGTGTAGAAACCCCCGTAATAGGTACCGGCCAGTGTGGGCTCAATGGCGCGCATTTCATCCGGCGTTACCGCCCTACGCTCGAGGCCACCAGCGGCCAGCAGCTTTGAGACACGGGCGGCGTGATCAAAGCCGCCCTTGTCCCGATAGATATGGAGTATGCCCTGCTTTTTCAGGTCAAAGTCGATCCCTTCTTCCTGTGCCCAGGAGAACAGGTAGTCCCGGGCGGCAATCGCCAGGCGGGCGGTTTCGGTGGTGTTTTTTTCGTACTGGGGAATCGCGGCGATAAACTCAGCAAACCAGGTCAGCTTATGCCAGGAGGGCTTGGGATTGACCAGCAGTGGCGCATCCCGGTGAGACATCCACTTGATGCCCTTGATGATGGTCTGCCAGTTATTCCACACCTCGGCGTTGGACGCCGACAACTGGCCACCGTTGGCGAAGGAGGTTTCCATCGCCGCATAACGGTGCTTCTCGTATACCGTGACATCCAGGCCCCGCTTAGCCAGGGAATAGGCGGTGGTGATACCAGTGATACCGCCGCCAATAACTGCAACTCGCTTCATAACCGTCTCCAGGGGCGCTCAGGGTTCCCTTTCTACCCGGTGCGGTAGAAAGCACCCCTTCCGTCTCTGGACCTGAGAGATTCACATGCCGATACCGGCCGCTTGCTCCTTCGGTGTGCCAACGGACGCAGTCGTCGGCAGCTCTTCGGAAAGTATTCACGCCAGCGGTCCTTTTGCCTGAGAGTTTCCGGGGCAGTTGCTCCTTCGGCGCCGAGCACACTTTCAAGGCTCAGTCTCTCCCGCTGGCACGTCTTGATATCAATCGATACCTGTCTGGCTGAAAAGTAGCAAATATTTGAGCTTTAAAACAGCTTCCTGTTGGCAGATTAACAGCAGCCATCAGTAAACGGAAAGGTTGAAGGCAGCACCATCAATACTTGAATGATACTTGTTTGCATTAACATTTGCTTAGGAATAGTATTCAGCGTGCTTCAGCAGCTTTTCCATCACAAAACCTCAACTGCTTCAGGGTTTCATATGCACGCCGATTGCTTTCCCAAACCACTCACACGGGCCGTCCGCCTGTTGCTGGGTATCGGTATTACCTTTACTGCCCTTCCCCTTCTGGCTCAGGAGGATTCCCCAACCAACCTGGAAGCCCTCGTGGTCTCCGCCACGGCGCTCAAGGTAGAGGCACCACTGGTCGAAACACCACGACCGGCCTCGGTTGTTGAAGAGGAAGAGCTCCGGGAGCGAAACGTCCAGGCTCTTGATGAGACATTCCGCTACCGGGCGGGTGTGGTTTCCGGCCATTATGGCCCGGACAACGATACCGACTGGTTCAAGATCCGGGGCTTCGATCAGGCCACTTACCAGGATGGCCTGCGAATCTACCGGGAAGGTTTCTACCAGTGGTTGCCGGAAACCTACGGTCTCGAGCGCGTGGAACTGCTCAAGGGCCCGGCTTCCATCCTTTATGGTGAGGCGCCTCCGGGGGGTGTGATCAACGCCATCAGCAAACGCCCCACCGACGAACCCCAGGGCGAAGTTCAGGTTCAGATGGGCACCAACGAACACCGCCAGCTGGGCATCGACACCGCCGGCCCTGTGGGCGACAGCAACTCGGCCAGCTACCGGCTGGTTGGCCTGTATCGTTTCGCCGACGGTGACATTGACTACACCGAGAACGAACGCTATTACCTGGCCCCGAGCCTGCGCTGGGACCTCTCCGCTGATACCACCCTGACCCTGCTGGGCAGTTTCCAGAAAGACGACGCGGTTCCGTTCAACGGCTTCAAGCTGGCCTATGGCACCATTGAAGACACGCCGTTTGGCAAGGTGGAACCCTCAACCTTCTACGGCGAGCCGGGATACGATACCAACGAGCGCACCCAGTCCTCGCTTGGCTACAGCCTGTCCCACCGGTTCAACAACACCTGGGAATTCCAGCAGGACACCCGTTATAGCGAGCTGGACCTGCTGTTGCGCAGCATTTACATGTCATTCCAGAGTGGTCCCAGGGAAGGCACCCGGGGCATCGTCTACCGGGACGGCGATCTGTCCAGCTGGACGGTGGACAATCGCCTCGTGGGTACATGGTTCACTGACCGCACAGAAAACACCTTGTTGCTTGGTGTGGACTATCAGGATCTTGAAACCGACAGCCTCGAACTGGATAACTTTGCCTTCTCCACCATCGATATTTTCGAGCCCGCGTACGGCAACTTCACACCCGTCACGCCGGCAGACCTGACCCGTCGAAATATTTCCAAGGAGCAGACCGGCCTGTATGTTCAGAATCAGCTGCGGCTGGATAATCGCTGGATTTTCCTGGCGGGTGTTCGTTATGACCAGGCCGATATTGTGGACCGGAACCTCACTGCAGGTGCACGCCAGGAGGCCGACGACGACGAGATCTCCCTGTCTGGAGGCGTGATGTACCTGGCCGACAACGGGCTCTCGCCGTACCTTTCCTGGACCGAGTCGTTCCAGCCGATCGCCGGCACCGACAACAATGGCGACCTCTACAAACCACGCACTGGTGAGCAGCTGGAATTCGGCGTTAAATACGCGCCGGACCATCTCGACGGTTACGTGACGGCCGCTATCTACAACATCGAAGAGCGTAATTCCCTCGTAACCAGCCCCTCCGGCTTCCAGGTGCAGGAAGGTTTGCGTGAAACCCAGGGCTTCGAACTGGAAAGCGTGGCCTATGTAACGGACCAACTGGAGCTGACAGCTGCCTATACCTATAACGACGCCACAACTGATAACACCACCGACAACCAGCCGGAAACCCCGGCGGACCTGATTCCCCGGCACTCTGCCTCGGTCTGGCTGGATTACGCCTTCCGGTCCCTTGCTCCCGGCCTCAAGGTGGGTGGCGGCGCCCGCTATGTTGGTAGCACGGACGACAGCTTCACTGGCTCAGAGGTCCCGTCCTATACCATTGTGGACGTCATGGCCCAGTACCAGTTCATGGACAGCTGGGTAGCCCAGTTGAACGTAAATAACCTGGCGGATCGTGAGTACGTTGCCAGCTGTGAGTTCTACTGCTACTACGGCGAAGAGCGCAGCGTAGTGGGTTCCCTGAGCTACCGCTGGTAATGCGGAAGGGCCTGATACATGGCGCCCACGTCCAGCCCCGCCTCTTCACGACTGCCCCGGAGCATCTGGATTCTGGGGTTTGTCAGTCTTCTGATGGATATTTCCTCGGAAATCATCCACAGCCTGCTACCCATTTACCTGGTCACGGTGCTTGGCGCCAGCGCCCTTGCAGTCGGGCTGATTGAGGGTGCCGCCAACGCCACCGCGCCAATCGTCAAGGTGTTCTCCGGTGCCCTGAGCGACTACCTGGGCAGACGAAAGGGCCTCGCAGTTCTGGGATACGGCCTGAGCGCCGCTTCGAAACCGGTTTTCGCCCTCGCCTCCGGCCTTGGCTGGATTGTCGCCGCGAGGATCACTGACCGCGTGGGTAAAGGCATACGGGGTGCACCAAGGGATGCGCTGATAGCCGACCTGGCGCCGCCTGCGCTCCGCGGAGCCGCCTATGGCCTGCGCCAATCCCTGGATGTCGCCGGCGCAGTTGTCGGGCCCCTGCTGGCGATTGGCCTGATGCTGCTGTGGCAGAACGACTTTCAGGCCGTGTTCTGGGTAGCCGTGATACCGGCAGCGTTGACGGTGTTATTGCTGGTTTTCGGAGTAGATGAGCCCCGGCAACCGGTCTCGGCGCGCCGGACCAATCCAATCCAGCGGGCCAATCTGAAAAGGTTGAACCGCGCTTACTGGACGGTTGTCACCATCGGCACCCTGTTTACCCTCGCCCGCTTCAGCGAGGCGTTCATATTGCTGCGTGCCGAGGAGCTGGATCTGGCGACAGGTTGGCTGCCTTTGGTTATCGTTGCCCTCAATCTTGCCTTTTCCCTGTCCGCGTTCCCCTTCGGCAGACTCTCGGATCGGGTCGCCCCTCACCACCTGCTGATCATCGGGCTGATTCCCCTGATCATCGCCGATGTGATTCTTGCCACTGCCAATCACTGGGCCTGGACGTTGGCGGCTGCCGCCGCCTGGGGACTGCATATGGGCATCACCCAGGGCCTGTTTGCCAAGTTGGTTGCCGATACGGCGCCCGATAATCTTCGTGGAACCGCCTTCGGCGTTTTCAACCTGGTAAACGGAACGGCTCTCTTCCTCGCCAATGTTCTGGCCGGGCTACTGTGGGCCTGGGGCGGGGCAGCGCTGACGTTTCAGACCGGAGCCGGAATCGGTTTGGTGGTGATTGTGCTGCTCTGGCTTTGGGCTCGAAGGAATTGCAGTTCCCAAGGTTCCCCTTTTTAAAGGTTCCGGGGGGACGCTGCGAGCCTTGCCATGGTGCGCAATAAGGTGAACTTGCCCAGTCATTAATCTCAGAACGCGTAGCGTGCAGACATCGTAACCTGCAGCGGGTTACCCGGGTAGAGCCGGCCCGGGTAGTAACCGCCGGTCCAGTGATCCTCGTCGGTCAGGTTCCTGCCCATGAGTGATACGTCCAGACCACCTCGCTCGTAGAACAGCCCGGCGTTGTAAATGGTGTAGTCTGGCAGTTCGAACCCAGGCTCAAAGGTTTTACGATCGCCCACGTACTCGGCACCTGCACCCACCGAGAAACCGGCTCCAATGCGATATTTGCCCCACACGGTGGCGGTGTGCCTTGGCGCACCTTCCTTGGTTTTACCCTCATTATCGGCCAGTTCATCCTCGGTTATTTCCGCGTCGTTGTATGCGTAGTTGGCAATCACTGACAGCCGGTCGCTCACCTGGCCCACGGCTTCCAGTTCCAGACCAGTGGCCTGCTCCTGGCCGCGTTGGCGGTAGAGGTCCGGGTTGTTGACGTCGTCGGCGTATACCACGATATCGTCGTTGATGATCCGGTAGAGGGCGGCGGTGAACAGAAGATCTCCGTCAAACGCCAGCTGCTTGGCACCCACTTCGAACAGGCGGCTGGTAGTCGGGTCGAAGGGACCGCCTTCCAGAGCGGTAAAGCCGAAGTTCGGCTCAAAACCTTCA
Organism: uncultured Marinobacter sp.; assembly: GCA_964521055.1. GTDB lineage: Bacteria > Pseudomonadota > Gammaproteobacteria > Pseudomonadales > Oleiphilaceae > Marinobacter. The sequence continues at coordinate 4,591 of CAZFPG010000036.1, read as the reverse complement.
GCGTAGGTGCCGTAGAAGCTCAGGCTCTCACTGAGGCGGTAAACCGTTCCCAGTCGAGGCGACACATCACTCTCGGAGAATTTCTCTCCACCCAGGGGCCGAGTACTGAACCGCGAATAACGCAATCCGGCAAGAAAGTCCCATTTACCGAGCGTGATCTGATCCTGTACGAAAACCCCTGTTCGGGTGTTGTCCTCACCGAAAGGGCTATAGGCTGGTTCAGTGAGAGCATAGGTGTCGACCGGGCGGCGGATGTTTACCGGGTCAAGCACATCAAAAACGAACACATCCTCTACGGTAAAGTTCCGGGATTCCTCGTTCTGATCCAATGCGTCAACTCCAACCACCAACTTGTGGAACAGATCACCGGTCTCGAGTTGGCCGGTCGCATACAGGGTTCCGCTCAGGGTCTCCGCCTCGGTTTCCCTCTCGATGTATCTGACGTTGTATTCGCTGCCACTCGGCAGGTTGGTCGAAAGCCTGTGTTCGTTCAACTGCTCATCGTAGGAGTGGTACTGAAGCGCTGCAGCCAACCGCCAGTTGTTGGATAACGCCTGGTCCAGCGACACGGTGGCGGTGAAATCCTGAAAATCCAGACGATCGCCCGGCTGGGTCACCGACACATCAATGGGGATGATACCCAGGGTGGAGGAATCGGCCAGGTTTGGCTGACCACGGTCCAGGACTGATTCCCGGTCAACATAACTCAGCTCCACATTTACGCGGGTATCCTCGTTCGGTACCCAGGACAGAGACGGGGCCAGTTGGTAGCCTTTGTCGCCAATCTCGGTCCGGAACGAATCCTGATCCCAGCTGGATGCGTTAAAACGGTACAACAGGGTGCCGCTTTCATTGACCGGGCCGGTAGTGTCGAAAGCGCCCAGAAACTGATTATCGCCTGAGCCGAACGTACCAAGGTCGGCGCGGATTTCCTGACGACGCCCGGCCAGTGGCTTCTTGGTCACGATGTTGACAACGCCACCCGGGCTGGCCTGACCATAGAGCACGGCGGAAGGTCCCTTGAGTACCTCCACCCGCTCAACGTTGGCGATGTACGGCTGAGACCAGAAGTTGTTGTACACCCGCAAACCGTTCACCCGCCGGTCATCCTGGTTGCGGAAACCGCGAATGGTCAGGTCGTCGTAGACCGAAAACTCGTTAACGCCAGCCACATAAGGTGCAATGTCGTTAAGCTGAACAATATTCTGTTCTTCGATAACCTCCTTGGTGGTCACACTCAGGGCCTGGGGGACATCGAGAACGTGTGTCTCTGTCTTGGTGGCCGAGAAGGTTGTCTCGGCAAAGTCGGTTTGCTCTCCACGCCCAAGAACCTCGATAGCCTGAAGCATTGTCGGAGCTGTTGCGCTCTGGGTCGCCTTCTCGATCGTAATCGAATCATCCCCGGTGAACCGCATGGAGAGCCCACTACCGGCCAATAATTCCCGAAGTGCATCTGCAGCCGTATACTCCCCCTCCAGCTCAGGAACGATATGGTCTGAAGCCGAGTTTTCTGTGTAAAGCACCTGAATACCGGTAACGGACGAAAAATCGACAAGCGCCTGCGGCAAGGCTTGGGGGGAAATATCAAAAGCGTAGGTCTGCTCCTTCCGGGAGGCTGGCTCACGCTCGCCACTGGCCTCCTGCGCCTGAGCAGACAGCGCCGGACTCATGGACAGAACGATCGCAGCTGCCAGAAGCATGGGCTTTGAGGGACCGGTATTCTTCCGTTTCTGGAAAGTCATTTACGCCATTCCTGTTTCAATTGATAATGCGATTGATTATTAACTACAGGTGAGACGTAACGACTTCAGGTTTTCCCCCACTCGGGCCGCAAATATTTTTTGGTTTTTTTGCTAAGCCCCAACAGAGAATCAGCGTAGCAGGACCAGATAGTCCGTCAGCCGGGTCTGTTCCACTGGCAGGGTATTGCTGATAACTTCCAGGGCTTTATCCGGATGTTCAATGGAGAACACACCGCTGACTTTCAGGCTATTGAGCTGATCGTCGGTAATCAGTATCTGTCCGGAACGATAGCGATTGAGAGTCTTCACGACCTCAGAAAGGGGCTCGCTATAGAACACAAACTGCCCCCGCTGCCAGGCGGTCACCGCCGTGCGGTCAAATGTTTCAGGAGCGGTAACCCCCGTTTGGGTTACCCGTGCCTGCTCACCGGGCTCAAGAGCAACGGCGCTGTGCTTCAAGGAAGGCCTGGGGCGAAGCTGCACCCGGCCCTCATCCAGGCTGACCAAAGCGCCGGATTTCTCAAGCCTGACATTGAATCGAGTGCCGGTCACTTCCACAGTGCCTTTTCCGGTCTCTACGATGAAGGGTCGGGCGGTGTCGGAATACACGTCAAACCAGGCTTCGCCCTTTAGTATCTGAACCCGGCGCTGATTCTTGCTGAAATCCACCGACACGGCACTCTGGGCGCTCAGGATAATCCGGCTGCCGTCCTCAAGCGTGAATGGCTTCTGCTCGCCTACGCCGGTGGTGTGGTCGCTTTGCCACTCGGTCACCCAGTCCTGTTGCCAGCCAACGCCCATAAGCAGAGCTAGCGCCAAACAGGCGGCGGTAGCGAGCTGCGGGAGCCAGTGAGTACGCACTTTTCTGGACTGCGGCGATTCGGCCAGCACTTCCGCAACGGGTGCTTCAAGCGCTCCCCAGAGGGACTCCATTTCCACAAAGGCCTGGCGGTGTAGTGGGTCTGCCAGCAGCCAGGCGTTGAACTCCGCCCTGAGCTTGTGCCTCTCTCTGGAATCTTGATCAGCCTCGCGCAACTGCGCCTGCCAAAAGACGGCTTCCTCCAGCACATTCTCGGGAATATCATTCTTCTCTTTGCGGGAATGCTCGTTCATTGGCGCTGACCCTCACCCCTGAAAACAATAACCTGTCGCGGCAGCGGATCCCGAAACATGCAGGACCTTTGTTACTTAAGACGATTCAGGAGTCAGGTTTCCCCCATTCCCTCAGACATCACGCCCGGCTTCCCGCAGTCGCTTCCGACAGTGGATCATAGCCCTGGCTATATGTTTTTCAACGGTTTTCTGGGTGATGCCCAGGTGAGTCGCCACCTCCCGCATGCTCATACCCTGGCCACGATACAGCAGAAACACGTCGCGGCACTTGTCTGGCAGTTCCCGGACGGCGGCATTCAGGGCAGACAGTTCCTGCTTGGAGATGGCCGTGTCGAGTGGACTGGGAGCGGAGCAAGGGATAGCATTCAAAGCCGTTGGCTGCCCAGATGAGTCCGGAGCGTCGGTCTCAATCTCGGGCGCCCGGCTTCGTTCCCGGCGGATGTGGTCAACCACCAGGTTAGCCGCCACCCGGTAGAGGTAGGCCCGTGGATTATCAGGCAGTTCCGCGGTTACGGCATTGGCCCGAATCCAGGTCTCCTGAACCACCTCCTCGGCGATAACACTGGAACCGGTGCGCTTGAGGACGAACTGTCTCAGTTCATCGTAATAAGCTTCGGTAGCCTGGGCCAGTGATCGCAAAGAAGAGTGGGTCACAGTTGGGTTCGCCCGAAAATGCCTTTGGCATCGACAACAAGATGCAAATGTTAACCATTACCGATTTCTGTAGTAACTGGCCGGAATTCCCTTTTCCTTTTCTGTATCAGTGCAGCGTTCTCACCATGGCTACCCGCTTCCGGGGCTCGAATGGCAGGGATGGCCAGTTCAGGTAGTCAGCGAAAAACTCCGCCTGGCGCGAGGGGTTTATGAGCGCGGTTACACATTCGTGAATGTCGTAACAATCCTCAGAGGAGGCCTGTCTTTCGTGATGCTCCAGGCATTCCAGTGCCCGAAGCATCACCGCGTCCATGCCGGCGCGGTTGCCACGATCGGACAGGGCCCGGGATACCAGAATGGCTGAGAGGGTCAGCTCGATATACATGCTGGAGCCATCCCGCGGTTGGTGCAGACAGGCCAGGTCAAAGGCGCTGCCTGACAGGGAAACGACCTCTCGCCACTGGCCCTGCTTACTGCAGGCGTGGGCGTTCTCCATCCAGAACAGCCACAGGTCTTTACGCTCTTCCAGCGAAAGTTGCGCAAACTGCAGACGGTGATTAGGACACAAAAAATTCATCATGCTCTCCTTGCTGACCGAGAAAATGATAATAGTTATCATTCGCGATCAATGCAAGAAGAACCTTTATGCTTTAGCCATACCCTACGAGATTCAGCCTTACCAGGGGGAGCTACTCCACCGTAACGCTTTTCGCGAGGTTCCGGGGCTGATCCACGTCGGTCCCTTTAAGGACAGCCACGTGGTAGGAAAGCAGTTGCAAGGGCACTGTGTAGACAATCGGGGACGTAATCGGGTGTACCGACGGCAGCGACATCACGTGGATGCCTTCCTGGGCCTTCACGTCCGCTGCCTGGTCGGCAAATACGAACAACTCACCGCCCCTGGCGCGGACTTCCTCCAGGTTGGATTTCAGTTTCTCCAGCAGATCGTTGTTGGGGGCCACGGTGACCACCGGCATTTCGCCGTCCACCAGGGCCAGCGGTCCGTGCTTCAGCTCACCGGCAGGGTATGCCTCGGCATGGATGTAGGAGATCTCCTCGAGCTTCAGCGCGCCCTCGAGTGC
>CAZFPG010000035.1:0-14648 GCA_964521055.1 uncultured Marinobacter sp. | reverse complement strand
CCAACACGGACCGCTGGCTGACGATTGCGGTGCGCAATGATCGGGAGTGGCGAGCTCTGGTGGATGTGATCGGAGAACCCGGTGCTGCGAACGATCCTCGCTTTGCCTCAGCGCCTGCTCGACGCAGAAACCAACACTCGCTGAATCTACTGATCACTGAGTGGCTTCAAGGCCTTGAGGCAGAAACAACAGCAAAACAGTTACAAATCGCGGGCGTCTGCGCCCACCCCTCCTGGAACATGCAGGAGATCGCAGATGATCCTCACCTGCGTCAGCGAGGAGCACTCACGACGGTGCACGACCCGAGCAACCCCGATAGGCTTGCAGTCGGGACTCCCGCTCGATTCAGCAAGACTCGGGAGGTAGGAATCCGCCGAGGAACGCCCGAGCTGGGGCAGGATGAGGATTATGTATTCGGAGAGTTGCTTGGACTCAGCTCCCAACAGAGGGCGGACTTAGAGCAACGCGAAGTCATTATGTAAAGGGGACCACCCCATTCACTTTGAGAAGGTAAGGACTGCATTATGAGTAACTCAATCTATCTGGTACTCGATATGATGAACGACCTTGTTCACGAGGAGGGCGTAAGCAGTAAAGGGCCCTACGGCGAACAGGTTCGTTCCAGAAAGGTCGTCGAGAACACTAAGGCAGCCATAGAAAAAGCGAGGGCAGCCGGAATACCCGTAGGCTTTGTTCGCGTGGGCTTTTCGCCAGATTACCGTGAGTGCCCACCCAATTCACCGATATTCAACAAAGCAAGGGACAATAACATCTTCAAACTTGGGGAATGGGGAACTGAAACCCACCCGAAACTGGGCCAGACGAAGGACGACATTGACATCGTCAAACACCGCGTCAGCCCTTTTTATGCCACTACTCTTGAAGCTGTGCTGAGCGCCAAGGGAATCACCCGGATTTACTGCTCAGGCATCTCGACGAATGCAGTGGTCCAGGCAACCGTTCGAGATGGACATGACCGTGACTTTGAAATGGTAGTTCTCGACGACTGCTGTTGCGGCCTCACCACAGAAGAACACGAAATCGCGATGAAAAGCCTTGAGCGCTTCTGCAAAACCGTTACGTCAACCACTGTAGAGTTTGAGTGAGGGCATGATGAAACGCATAGCTCGAAGTGTTTTGTTTGTACCGGGAAACAGGCCTGATCGCTTTGACAAGGCCATGTCCAGTGGCGCACACCTGATCGCAATTGATCTTGAGGATGCCGTTTCGCCTCGTGACAAGAGCCAAGCCAGGACCGCTACCGCGGCCTGGCTTGCCCGGGGGGCTGTTGCGGCTGTAAGAATTAATGCAGCCGATACGGAATGGTTCAAAGACGACATCAACATGATTGCCGAAGCCCCAACAGCAATTGTGATGCTTCCAAAAGCAGATCTGGCATCGCTCACCGAAACCCAAAAGGCTCTTCCCAACAGCACCCTGATAGCCCTGGTTGAAACCGTAAAAGGGTTCAAAGAGCTGGAGCAGGTTGCAAGGGTTCCGGGCCTGAGCCGAATAGCATTTGGCAGCATCGATTTCGGTACAGAAACCGGGATCACCGATGAAGCCAACGCAATGACTGCCATCCGAACCCAGATCATCATCGAGTCCTGCTTTGCGGGGCTTGAGCCCCCAATCGACGGTGTCAGTGTTGGGTTCGAGGACAGCGCCCAAATGAAAAAAGACGCCTCTCGCTCCCGACAGCTCGGGTTCGGAGGCAAGCTTTGCATTCACCCGAAACAGGTTTCTGCGGTGAATAAGTCTTTTCAACCAGACAGCGCGCAGGTTGACTGGGCCAGACGTGTCATTGCCGCCATGGAGAGCAGCGACGGGGGTGCCACTACTGTCGACGGAAAAATGGTGGATAAACCGGTGGTTATCCAGGCGCATCGAATACTGACGGATTTCGAACATAGCCATGAAGACATTTGATGAATAACCAGTAGACTTCCCAACCCTGGTGTCGAGGCTAATTATGGCAACCCTAAAACAACACAATATCATTGCTGATTCTGCTGAGAAGCGCGGATTCCTGAATGTACTGGACGTCTTATGCGGGCGTCTGGAAAACGTTCTTATAACTATCGCTGGCAGCATGATCATCATCTCCATGGCCATAACATTCATCGACGTTGTCATGCGCTACGCGTTCAACTCTCCGCTTAGCTGGGTTTTTGACTTTATAACCATGTATCTCCTGCCCGGCTGTTACTTCCTTGCATTTTCATATGCTTTAAGAACAGGAAACCATTTAAAAGTTGACTACTTCAAAAACAAGTTTCCGGCAAACTTCACCAAATGGTGCGTATCATTTTTCGGACTTGTTGCGTCCATTTTGTTTCTCTATATAACCTATACCTATTCAGGAAGGGCATATTCCGCCTGGGAAGAAAATGAAGTTATTTATGGCGCGGTAAACTGGCTAATCTGGCCATCGGAACTAATAATCGCCATCAGCTCCTTCACATTCTCCTTCAGATTGATAATTAAAACCATGGAGCAATTCATTGTGGGCGGGGGTGAACTATAATGATCATCGTAATTCCTTTTCTGCTTCTTTTCTTTCTATTGATGATAGGTATCCCTGTCGCAATCAGTCTAGCAATTTCAGGCGCGCTAGGCATATTAATGGCCAACGGACTGGACGTGTTGCTTGGAATTCTATCCGCATCGCCTGGTTCTGCCCTCACAACCTACGAATTGCTTACCGTTCCCATGTTCATACTCATGGCTGAATTCATGGGCGTAAGTGGGATCACCAACTCCCTGTTCTCCGCTGTTTCAAAGTGGACACAAAAGATTGATGGCGGGGTTGGTATTGCGGCAGTCCTGACGGGAGCGGCCTTTGGCGCAATATCAGGATCTAGCACAGCTGCAGCAGCAACTCTGGGAAAGATTAGTACTCCAGCGATGGTAGAACAGGGCTATACCCCAAAAATGGCGGGCAGCATTGCAGCTATCTCCGGAACAATTGCAATGCTTATTCCACCCAGCATTGCCCTCATTTTTTACGGTCTCCTCAGTGGCGTTAGTATTGGCGACTTGCTAATAGCTGGTATAATTCCTGGGATTTTGGTGACGTTAACGATAGCGATCACAATAAAGCTTCTACTTCTAAAAAACCCGGTTGGGAAATCCGACCAGAGCTATTCTCTCAAAGAAAAAATTGCTTCTGTAAAAGTTGCTGGTCCATTCATACTTCTATTCGGAATAGTTACTGGGTTAATTTACACAGGGATTGCCACTCCTGTCGAATCATCAGCGCTTGGCGCCTTAGGAGCTCTTATACTGGCATTGAAGTCAGGAAACCTGGGCTCTCAAGCATTCAAACAGGCTTTAATTAATACGTCCTGCATCTCCGCTATGATTGGACTAATTATCGTCTGCGCTCATATTTTTGGGTATTTCATAACAATGACTGGAGTGACCCGAAACCTAGTAAACTATGTTGGCGCTCTTGATGTGTCTCCATACTTTATCCTTTTTCTCCTTGTAATCCTTTACTTGGTGCTCGGTTTATTCCTCGATCTCATCTCAATCCTAATCCTTACTATACCGGTAGTTCTTCCGGTTGTCATAGCTCTAGGGTTTGATCCTATATGGTTTGGTGTGATTGTAATTCTTCTTTCCGAAATAGGGATCGTGACGCCTCCTGTAGGCATGAATGTCTTTGTTGTAGCAAAAGTAGCTAACATACCGGTGCGAGACCTTTTTTCCGGAGTTATTCCCTATATTTTAATGTTACTCGGTTTGATCGCAGTTCTTATTGCATTTCCAGAGATTATTCTATGGCTTCCATCTACAGCGATGAACTAGGGGGTGTCTATTTTCTCCGTGCCACGCCATGTCATTGAGATTCTGATAGCAAGGATTTCGGTTATGGCAAAGAGTAAATTCAACTCACCAAAGGAGGTTGCAAAGGACATTTTATTCGCAAGAGACGCACGATCCATAAAATGATTGGTTACCAAGTCGTAGTGACGACACAAATAAAACAACATTACTGAACGACAAGAGGAATACCAAAATGAAAACCCAAAAGGCACGGTCGGCTCTATTAGCCGCACTTATCATCTCACCTTTAACTGCATCAGGCTCAGAAGTGGAGCCTGTGACACTGAAATTTGCTGAGTGGCTCCCTACAACATCTTTTGCTACTGAACATGGTGCCAACCCATTCATGGCAAAGGTCGAAGAGCTCTCAGGCGGGAAAATGAAGTTTGACTTTTATCCTGCTGAACAGCTTGGACGCGGATCCGAGTCACTAACATTACTTCAGACGGGCGTCGCGGACATAGCAAACGTATCTCCCGCCTATATCTCAGAAAAATTCCCACTCTCTGGGGTTGTGGAACTGCCTGGGATCGTTCAAGGCTCCTGTTCAGCCGCAGATAGTTACTACGAACTGGCCCAACCAGGAGGCTCTATCTATGAAGCCGAGTTCAAAAGACTCGGAATCCGGCCTCTTTGGGTTGGTAATATGGGGCAATACCGCATACTCACCAATAACAAAGACATCTCATCGATTGACGATCTTGCCGGTCTTCGAATCAGAACCGCGGGTGGACCTATGGCACTTACCGCGACCGAACTGGAAGCCAGTCCTGTAAGGATGCAAGGCTCAGATGTGCTCACCTCACTATCGCGCGGCACATTGGACGGCGTTTTCTTCCCGGTCCGTGGGATCCTGGATTATGGCCTTGCCCCGGCTCTTGATCAGCTAATTCCAAACCTGGCCGTCGGCAGCTTTGGCCTGACCTATTCCATTAGTGACCGCGTGTGGAACAGTCTTTCCGAAAAACAACAGGACATACTCGTAGAGGCTGGAAAGCATGCCATGCAGACATACTGCGAGTACGTTGATACCTCTGATCCAGAGAACATCAAAGTTCTTGTGCAAGAACATGACATCAAAAAGACCCCGCTATCCGATAACGACCTGAAAGAGGCCAAAGCCAAATTTGAAAACGTCTACTCCGAGTGGGCAGAGCGACTTGAGAAACGGGGCTTGCCTGCAAGAAAAGTCATTGAAGGCATGCAATAACATCGACTCTCTTTCAGAGCATAACCATAGAGAGGTGGACGGAGAATGGACGCTCCCCTCCTCTTCATGAGCACTATAAAACAAAGCCAGCCACAACGACGGAAATACAAGCAGGTCGTCAAAAAACCCCAAAATAATCATACTTCTCTGGAGTTCAAGAAATGAAGGTCATCAAGTCTTTGTCCAAAATTATCCTTGTCGGCTCAGTTGCACTGACCGGAACCGCATTTGCACAAGATGATGTTTCTAATTATCCCGATCGACCAGTAACCTGGATCGTGCCCTTCAGTGCTGGTGGCGGCGCTGATACCTGGACCCGCATCATGGCCAGTAAAGCAGAGGAGGTCTGGGGAGTCCCTTTCCTCGTGCAAAACCGTCCAGGCCAGGGTGGCACTCGAGGATGGCAAGCCACTCTCAATGAACCAGCCGAGGGCTATACCATTCTCCATGCCAGCCCAACCCCAGTCATCACCCTTGTTTCACAGAATAACCCGCCCATCCAACCGAAGGACATCAAGATGGTTGGCTTCCTGGGAAGCTACGAGACTGTTATAGCTGCGAGCTCGGACGATCCTTGGGCAAACTGGGATGAACTGGTCAAGTACGCGGAGCAGAACCCCGGCAAGCTGACAATCGGCGGGACCAACGCCCCACTGCTTGCCGTTGCGTTCCTTTTCGATCAGGCGGGCATCGACGTCACTTACATACCCTATCCCGGAAGCGGGGCTGCTACGACGGATTATTTGGGCGGTCACATTGACATGCTCGCCACTACGACCACCAGCGGCGTTTCCCTACTACCCGACGAGGCCGTTCTGGTAGTCAACACGAGTGGTGAGCAGCTGCCGCAGAACGCGATCAACCAGATAAAGGAAGTGGGATCAAACGTTCCTCCATCCGCGACGGATCTCGGTTTTGATGGGTTCTCCTTCCCGCGCTGGGTTGGTGTCCACCCAGAAACGCCCGATGAGACCGTGTCTCGCATATCCGATTTGCTGGGAGAGCTAATGGCCAATGAAAGCGTAAGGAGCAAGATTTCTATGGCCGGCGAAGAAGTTAACTACATCGGCCATAAGGAAGCTCAGCAGAGATACAACAGACTCGTCGAGAGCCTTGAGGTCTCCACCAAACTTGTCCAGTAATAATAAGCATATCAGGCCTGCCGAATTGCTGGTGGGCTAGCCCCTATTTGATCGTTCAGTGCCGAATGATAGGTATGTGCGATCGGAAGTTCGGCCTGGAGGAAGGCGATGATGATGCCACTTAGATCCAACAATAAACTTCTGTGGATTCGAACCAATCAGGCTCTTGGGAGCGCTCTAACGCTGCTCATGCTTGGGTTTCTTGCCTACCTGCTGCTCTCCCCGTGGGCGCTTCGTCCGCAGCGCGACGGCTTCCTGCTCGGTTTCATGCCGCTGGCATCGGTCTGTCTGATGCTGTTTCTATCGCTTGCGATGATCCTCGACCGGCACAGGCACAAGAAGGCTCGCGAGGGATCGGAAGCGAAGATAGCCGTCACCGGTACCTCCTTGGCCTTCGCGTTCATATTGCTGGTGGTGATGGCGCTCTATTTCGTTGCGGTGTTGGGGGCGGGTTTTCTATTGGCCACGCCGATATTCCTCTTCTTCAGTTCCTCCGCGCTGGGGGCGCGACCATGGAGTTTGGTACTCTTCTTCGCTGTCTTCATTACCGTCCTGATATTTCTACTGTTAACTGCACTCGGAACCACGCTGCCGGCAGGAGTCCTGTTCGAATGACACCTGCCCTTCCCACTATTGCGGAATTCACTTGCCAGCCCCTCTCAAGAGGATTATTCAATGCAATATGAAGCCCTGATTCAAGCCATGGAGATGGTATTCACGCTCGAGACTATCATGTGGCTCTTCATTGGTTCCGCGCTGGGCATAACAATGGGAGCGCTCCCTGGCCTCACCGCCCCCACCGCAGTAGCACTGGCGCTACCGCTGACCTTCCTGATGCAATTCGCTCCCGCGTTGGGCCTGCTCATAGGCCTCTATAAAGGAGCAATTTACGGCGGCTCGGTCTCGGCGATTGTCTTCTCAATCCCCGGCACCCCTGCCTCTGCTGCCACTATCGCTGACGGTTACAAGTTAACCCAGCAGGGCAAGTCCCTAAAAGCCCTGCTCATGGCCCTCTATGCCTCGATAACGAGTGACCTGGTGGCGAGCCTGGCGGTTATCCTGGTCGCTCCGGCAATCATCGCCGTGGCGTTATCATTCGGACCCTCAGAGCGCTTCTGGCTGACTATCTTGGCGGTCACGCTGATTGGCTCCTTGGCCGGGAAGCATATGGCGAAAGGTCTTTTCAGCGCCGCACTAGGCATTTATCTGGCGACTATCGGCTCTGATCCTATCAGCGGGGCCTTCCGCAACACCTTAGGTCTTCCTGTCCTCCAGGATGGCATCCCGCTCATCCCCCTGGTGGTCGGGCTGTTTGCAATTGGGCCTCTCCTTGACGATGGGATCTCTCTGTGTATGTCTAGCCAAAGGGTGCAAAGGTTCAAACTGGTATTCAAGGAGATATTTTCTTCCGACTTTGGCGAGGGGCTCACCATCCGCGAATATATGCGAACCTGGAAGGAAATGTCGATAGGTACCATAGTTGGCGCTATCTGTGGCATGCTCCCCGGACTTGGAGCAGCTGTGGGCGCATTCCTCTCCTATAGCGTTGCGAAGCATGTGTCACCGGAGAAAAAAATCGGAACGGGGAGGATTGAGGGAGTGGCGGCATCCGAGTCGGGCAACAGTGCCACTGTCGGGCCAGCGCTCCTCCCATTGTTGGCGTTCGGTATTCCAGGCAGTGCTACGGTAGCGTTGATCGGTGGTGCTTTGATGCTGCAAGGACTCACGCCATCCCCGAGAATGTTTTCGCTCCACCCGGAGTCGGTCTATAGCATCTTTCTGATCCTGCTGGCGACTAATCTCTGCCTGCTAGTTATCGGCCGAGTGTTCACCCTGTTCTTTGCTAGAGTGGGTCAAACACCGCGCCATCTGATCATTCCTGCCATCTTCATGCTCTCCGTGATAGGTACTTATGTGGCGGAGTACAACCCTTCGCATGTTGGCCTGATGCTTGCAGTCGGCATCATTGCATTCGGAATGCGCATCGTCAGCATCCCTGCTTCTCCGCTCCTGATCACCTTCATGATCGCGCCGGTGATGGAGGTAAATCTCAGGCAGGCTCTTCTTATTGGAGGCGGTGATTTCTATTCCGCTCTCTTTGACAGCCCGCTCGCCATCGGTCTAATTGTCGTAACGGTGTCTATGGTGTTTGGCATGTACCTGGTAACGGTACTGAAGCGGCCGCCGCGAGACGAGGGGGAGTCTTCAGTTACCGGCGAACATGAGTGAAGCAAGGGGCCATTCCCTTGCTTACTCTCATTCCCGACAGGGGCACCTATAGCGCAGAATTCGACTACAACCCCAACACCCTCGCGATATTGGCAGGACCAACTACTCTAGCACAGTCCCGCCAATGATAAGATTGACAAGCTTATACGATCGGTATGACTCTTAACCTTTACCGCCATCCAGAAGGGTGTTGGGGATTTTGACCTCTACTTCGAGAAGCCGAAACGACAAAGACTTGCCGTGCCCATCCAGGTTTAAACTCCCGTTAACGCCACCCTCAAGCGCTCCATCAATAACAAAGTTCATACCACATAGCTTAGGAAGCAAAAACCGGCGTACTTCAAATACCCCACGATGAGCAAAGTGTTCCCATACCTTGTTTTCGTCAATTTGGTTCAGAATGAAAGGGTAAAGGTCAGGGTTGTATACAAAGAGACAGATACTCAAACGCTCCCCCTTATCACCGGCGCGTGCATGAGCAATGTGATGGAGAGCGACATTGACCAACTTATGCGTTGACGCGTTTTGGAGGGCTTTGCTCATGCGAACGTCACCTTGGCTTGGATCGAGGATTTCGGAACTAGGAAAGAAACCGTGTTTATCCGCTCTACATGATTACGACGCACTCCAGCTCCGCCCGCCGGCCCGCAACATAGCAAAGCAAGAACTTCCTGTGTCGCCTGCTCTACTGTCTCTCGATTATCCGCTTCAACTGCAAGACGTAAGCGCAAGTCGGAATGCAGCGAAAGATCGGTTTTCTGCCTCAGAAAAGAGTCGTCACTATCAAAAATGCTGACACCACCGATAAGATCAATACGTGAACGCACGTTCAACCCACGTATTCTGAGCCGCTCTTCGATAATTTCAGCGGCAAGTGTTGCGCGAGTACCTGCATTTAGGCCGGCATATGAAATTTCACCTTCACCAAGCCACCCCCCAGAAAGGCTCACAGTGACCTTATATGTTTCAGTTGCCGGCTTACCACGAACTCCCTTTAACTCGATTCGATTTGGGCCAAGCTCGACAATTTCAGCTGCCGACAGGTCTACGATGACATCTGGAGTGACATATGCTGATGGGTCATGTACCTCATAAAGCAACTGTTCACGCCCCGTGCGTACGTCAATCCTTCCTCCGGTACCATCAGCTTTCGTCATTATCACCCGTCCATCAGCATGTATCTCCGCTATAGGAAAACCAACGCGGGCCAGATCGGGAACATCCTTAAAGCCCGGATCCGCAAAGTAGCCTCCGGAGATCTGCGAGCCACACTCGAGAAGATGCCCAGCCATCGTGCCAACGGCCATACGCTCCCAGTCATCAAGTTGCCAACCAAGACCGTATATCAACGGCCCCAATGCAAGAGCAGGATCAGCCACACGCCCTGTAACTACAACGTCAGCACCTTCAGAAAGAGCTCTAGCAATAGGCTCCGCCCCAAGATAAGCGTTCGCTGCGACTATTTTATTTTTTGATAGTTGGTACCCAGGCGGGGTCCCCTCCCAGGGGGTTAACTCCATCTCCTGTATACGTTCACGTAGATCGTCACCCACAATAACCGCAATTCGGGGAGTCTTTAGCCCCTGAGCTTTAGCGATGTCATGTATGAGTCGTGCGGCTGCGCTTGGGTTGGCTGCACCGAAATTACCAACAATAGGAATATTGGCATCTAAGCACTTGCCCAGGATTGGCTCCAACAGGTCTGGCAGTAGCGGCTCATACCCCCTCTCGGGGTTAGCTCGGCGGGCTTTTTGAGCCAGAGCGAGCGTACGTTCCCCCAGCGTTTCTAGCATCAAAACTGATGGGCGCCCATCAGCAATAAGGTGTTCAACCACGGGCCCAGGCGCATCAACTCGATCGCCTGAAAAGCCAGCGCCGCAGCCAATAAGCATTTGATCAAATGGGGCGTCCTTCATAAGTGCATTATCCTATTGAACTTAATATTGATAATTTTTCTAAGGACCCACACATTGTTGAGTTCCGCCAACACCCAAAATATCAGGAGTCCATAACAAGTCGAGTAGTTCTACAACCAGGCCTCATCCTGGTGGCGGCAGCGCCAGTCCCAAGATCGGATGACCGGACGCATACGACAGAGCATCCAAAGTACATGTTGAAACGTTTGAGGCACTCGTCTCGAAAGACCGGGAAAAGCGACTAGAATTGAGTGCTATACACATTAACAGCCTCCGCGATCTGTACATCGACGATCAAAATCGGACGCCAATATAGGTCAATTTGCTGATTTTAAGGGCAGTTACAGTCGACTGCCCTCTCAGCATATTTTTTTAGCTCCTGCTCATGAGCCGCAAGGAGGATAGCGGCGGCGAAGAGAAGCGTCACCCCAGCAGTACCCCATGCGGCAGCGTAAGAAAATTGTTCTAAAAGGATGCCGAAGGCTAACGGGCCTGCAACGCATCCAACTGACGTTCCTACTTGAAGAAGCGCGGTACCCACCGCAGGTTGCGCGGGGCTTAGCTGGACGACGGCATGAATGATCAAACCAGGCCACCCCCATCCCAATCCGAACGCTACCGCTGCGCCGATTGGATAGAACATAAGATTCCCCGTAGCCAGCGCGAGAAAACCTATTGCGCCGCCCACAAGCATCATGGCAACAGTTTTAAGGTGCTTTTCCCCGCGCCGATCGGCATGTCGACCCCAGAGCAAGCGGGCAATAATACCGACGCCGCTTGCGCTGGCGAAGATTATGCCTGCCTGTACTTCATCCCAACCGGCCGCGACCGCCCCTGAGACAACAAAGATCGGAAGGCAACTCGCACTCGCTGCAGCCAAGCCCGAGCCCAGGGCGATGAGCCGCAATATCCGGCGCGGCACAGATCCGCTCGCTATCTCCGCGGTATCGACGAGAACGCAGGCGCGTGCGCCTGGTGTAAAAATCGCGAGCGCTGCAAGGGGTATTGCAAACAGGGCAAATGCCCATCGCCAACCAACTGTTAGCCCAAGCAAGGGCACGGCAAGCCCCGCGAGCAGCCCGGCGGCAGGAATGGCAGACTGTTTAATTCCATATGCAGTCCCTCGCTGATAGGGAGAAGTCCTCTGGGCCAGATATAGGTTGACGGAGACCTGTGAAAACGCGTTACCAGCCCCCGCCAACCCGAGCATAATAAGTAACATCGCCAGCGAATGGACGCCGATGCCGATAGCGACAAGAGTCGCGCCTGCTACCAGGATGGACAGCCTCATCGTTGCATGCACCCCAAAGCGCGCCGCAGCAGCCCCGGCAAAAGGCGAGACAAGCGCTGCGGTTCCAAAAAACGCTGCCGACGCGGCCCCGAGCGAACCCACGGATATCCCCAGGTCTGCGCTTAATTGCACACCGAGTGCGCCGACGAGAAAAAGCGGAAGAACGGTAACTGTCGCGACAGCGACAGCGGCTGAACTTGTGCGCAAGAAGGAACTATTGCCGTATCTATCCATATTGTCCTTGCTTTGGATGTACATTTTCAGCTATCGCGGGTACCAGCGTCGGGAGGAAACATTGATAGTTATTTACTAGGGTCCGGTCAGCTACGCGATACCATCATCTCGAGTCAATCCGCACGAGCAATCAATGCAATGTAAACTATGCTGGCAGCCTCAAGTCGACGTTAAAGAGCTGTTTGAGAGACATAAAACGAGGAAGAAACGAGATTGCTCTCGAAGAGCCGATCAAGCCGCTCTCGTTGTGACGAAAGCCATCGGACTGTCGTGCATGGCGATATGAGCTCACCAAACGGCAAAGCGATACTCGAGAGGCTTTTGAGTCGCGCACACCATCAGGGGGGCCAGCAATTAATGTGTGGTAGTGTGCGCAACTTTAACAGACCTCATCGAGTATCACGTGGCTTAGAACTTTATTCGGCCGCCCGCGACCAAGACACCGATGTCATCATAGTCTCCGCCATCCCGATCAAGACTGAAGACGCGACCGGAGGCATAAAGGTCCACCCAATCTACCGGCGCGAAGACATAGTTCACTGCCATCATTTCGACTTCATCGCCTTTCTGCGCACGATCCTCAGTAACACCGAAGTCAACCGAAGCGGCATGCCGTCCTGTTCGATAGCCCAATTTGACAGTTGCTTGGCTGGCGTCGTAACCAGTGTCATTCTCGAGCCGGGAGTAAGAGATGGCAGCATTAAGGCCTCCGTCAAGAAGGACTGACATCGATCCGCCTACAGTGTCGTTGCTACCCGCAGGACCCTCTACATCCTTGGTAGAGTAGCCCACGCCAGCTGCAACCTTACCGAAGCCCAGATCACTGCTGTAACGCGCCCCTACCTCATAGATCATTTCTTCTTTGCGTCCGGCGCTCACTGCCAATTGCACGGGCCCCAGTGCCGGCGCCTTATAAGCAATACGGTCATAGCGGCTCTCAAAGTCGAAGTTGGCAACAGTCTGGCTCACGGTCGGACCTGCAACACCGTTGTCCAGGAATGCTGTACCCCCGCCTATCATGTGCGGATGACTCAATAGGCCAACAATGCCAGTGCCTGAAAGATCAATGTGAGTTATACCGTTGGCAGCTCCATCGCTCTGGCCGAGAGAAACTTCGCCAAAATCGCCTCTAAGGAAAGCGTGGATGTGGCGTTCCTCCAGTTCCCCGGCGATAGACGGATTTTCGCGGGACACCGAAGACGATGGGTTAGACTCGAACTCCACTTCCATAAGAGCACCAGCTTCGATGGTATCGGTCAGATCACCAATTGCCGAAAAACGGAACCTGCTGGAACTGTTGGTATTGTCGACGAAGTAGGTTTCGCTACTTTTGCCGTCGTCGACCATCATCACCGCGCGGTTAACCTGGCCTGAAACTTTCAGTTCAACGGACTGTTCGCCAACTTTCAGTTCAGCGGCCTGTGTCGTCGTCGCAGCGACGAGCATCGCCGCCGCTAGGGAGTATCGATTTTTACTGCTAGTATCCATTGTTTCACCTTTTGTTTTGATTTCTTTGATCTCACAATTGCAACTAAATTGTTAACCACTAGTCCTCGGCTAAGCCGACGCTACCTTACCTATTGACAACATCGTCGATGCTGGTCGACATGTTGTTGTCGAGCTATCTAACTCTATTCATTTGCACCTCCGTCACGAATTTCGTCATCTTCTCTGCAGGCTTATATGTGTGCTCTATGTCAATAGAGGCGGACGATTGGATGGAATCGTTCTGGATGACATGACCTTGTTCTGAACCGGCGTGCCATTTCTTACCGAAGCCAAGCCCCGGCTTCGATCAATACCGCACGCAAGTGCCTCGGGATTGTTCAAAGCGAGATCGGCCACCAATGGCACAACCGAATCGGTGTGGTCGCCGGAGTACCCAGCCCCGCTTTTCGGCAAGAAAGTCATGAATGCATCTCCTCAGCTGAGACAACCTGCGATGCCTCTTTATCAGGAACTGTTTTTAAGTATTGCCGGCGCAGCGCGTAGAGAACCCCCATCAGCAGCATCGCCAATCCTGTGGTCAGCCACCCCGGCGTCAAGGCTAGGGCTATCACCAAGACAAGACCGATCACATCCATGGCTCGGTGGCGGGTTAAGGCCACCTGTGACATCAGTGTGGAAAAGGCAACCACGAAGACCACGCCCTGGCAGCCGGCCAGCAGGATGTCGAATGGGCTGCCGAAGCCAGCCAGGGAGGGATAGATCAGCAGCAGAAAAGGAATCACGTAGATAGCGGCCGCAAGACGCACCGCTTCGACCGCAGCCGGCAGCCAATTGGTTTGGGCAATGCCCGAAGCGACGAACACCGCCACACAAACCGGCGGGGTAATTACTGACAAAGTCGCGAAGTAGAACACGAAAAGGTGCGCGATCAGCGGCTCGACACCGATGGTGGTGAGCGCCGGGGCCAGCACTGCCGCCACCAGTACATAAGCCGCAGTGGTTGGGACCCCCATACCAAGTATCAGGCAGACGCTACCAACGACGAAGGCGACCACGGGCAGCGATTCACCGCCTACGGTAACGATCAGGCCGGCCAGCGTCACACCAATACCAGTCATTCCGATCATTGCCACTAGGATTTGGGCGCCAGCGAGCAGCACGCCGATGATTACCATTCCCCTTCCGGCATCAATCAGGCCCGAGAGCAGCTTGCCGAATATCTCGCGCAGCGGCATCCTCGCCAGCAATGCGAAGGGCACGAAGGTCAGAATCGTCATCAGGATGCCGTAGAAGGCCGACATCTGGATCGAGCGCCCCGACAGAACGCCATAGAAGAGCCCGCCCAG
>CAZFPG010000034.1:0-15047 GCA_964521055.1 uncultured Marinobacter sp. | reverse complement strand
AGCTGTCCAATGATTTCCAGGTCACCCGGCTGATGCACAAATATCTGCCGGAAGACGAGAAATCACAGGGTTACGCCACACTGCTCGAATGGCGGAATATCCTTTACACCCCACCCTCGCCGGTCCTGAGCGTGAAGAAAACCCAGGTACGACTGGGTGCGGTGCAATGGCAGATGCGTGAATTCACCTCGGTGGACGAAGTACTGGAGCAGGTGGAGTATTTCGTGGACGCATTATCCGACTACAAGAGCGATTTCGCGCTGTTTCCGGAATTTTTCAACGCGCCGCTGATGGGCCTGACGGACCAGATGGACCAGACCCGGGCCATTCGCTTCCTGGCTGGTTTTACCGAACAGTTCCGCAACCAGATGTCGGAAATGGCGGTCAGTTACAACATCAACATCATCACCGGTTCCATGCCGTTGCTGGAAAACGACCGGGTGTATAACGTGTCCTACCTGTGCCATCGCGACGGTCGCGTGGACGAACAGCGCAAGATCCACATCACGCCCCACGAACGGCGCGACTGGGTTATCGAGGGCGGCCAAAAGTTCCAGGTATTCGAGACCGACGCCGGCCGCGTCGCCATCATGATCTGCTACGACATTGAGTTCCCGGAACTCGGTCGCCTGGCCGCCAGTGACGAAGTGGACATCATTATGGTGCCGTTCTGGACAGACACCAAGAACGGCTACCTGCGTGTTCGCCATTGTGCCCAGGCCCGCGCCATCGAAAACGAGTGTTACGTGGTAATCACCGGTAGTGTGGGTAACCTGCCCAAGGTGGAAAACCTTGACGTCCAGTATGCGCAGTCCTCCGTGTTCTCACCGTCTGACTTCGCCTTCCCCCACGATGCGGTGATGGCGGAAACCACGCCAAACACGGAAATGATCATGTTCTCGGACATGGATCTGGAGAAACTGAAGCTGGTACGTAACGAAGGGTCGGTCACCAACCTCAAGGACCGTCGCACGGACATATACGCACTTAACACAATAAACAAAGACGAAAATAATGCAGACAGTTGAAGAACTGTCTGAGAGCATGTTCGTATGACACTGAGCACGTTGCCAAACGACACGAGTGTGGCTATTGTTTAACCATGCACCTTCAGGTCGCGTCCCGGAACAAACCAGAGATCACTTTTAAATGAACGAAGCACTACCGGACCTTGTTGCACAATTTCACGTTAAACGCGGCCTGTTCCGGCGCGAACGGGTTGAGGCTGCGCTGTTCGAGTTGGACAACTTTGGCTGTGTGCTGAAAACCGACAAGGTGTTCAATCCCGGTGATACGGTTGTTCTCGACCTTATTATGGAAATGCCCTTTGACAACATCCGCGCCGATGGCATTAACGGCCTCATAACGGAACGTAGAAAGCACTGCAGCAATTTCTTCTATTCTGTTGATTTTGTGGACATTAGCGACCAGACATCATCGGCTTTGGCAGGCAAGCTCAGGCGAATAAGGGATGTGGTCCGGAAAAAACAGACACTGAAATCCAGACGCTCTTCCGGGCCAGACTCCAGCCTTCGGCAAATGGCCTGAAATCACACGTTTCACACTTAAACCCCACCGTAAGGAGACAATCCTCATGGCCAAGAAAGCCAACAAGCAGAACGTTGATAAAGTTGTCAAAAAAGTGAACAAGGAGTTTGAAAAAACATCGTCACGGATCGAAAAGCTTATTGACGATGCCCTCAAACAGTTCGACGGTCTCCAGAACCAGATCCAGGAGCCAGTCCGCAAGCTGTTGAAAGAACTGGATGAACTTCGTGACCGCGAGATGAAGCGTTTCAGCGACGAATACGAACGCCGTCTTGGGGAATTCCATGAACTTCAGAACAACGTTCTCGACCGCCTTGGTATTGCCAGCAAGGATGCAAAACAGGAAGTGAAAAAGTCTGCCGAAAAGGCATCTGGGAAATCTCCCGCCAAACCTGCAAAGAAAGCGCCAGCCAAAAAACCGGCCGCAAAGAAAACCGCGGGCGCCAAGCCCAAGGCAACGAAAGCAAAATCCGCCAAGCCCAACGCTGCCAGCACCAGCAAAAGCCCGGCTTCGGCCACCAAGACAGCCCCGAAGAAAGCGGCCGCCAGCAAGAAGCCGGCTGCTACCAGGAAACCGGCCAGCACCCGCGCGGCCAAGCCAGCGGACAAGAGCGACCTCACACAGGTAAAGGGTATTGGCCCTGCTACCGCGAAAAAAATGAAAGAAGCGGGTATTACCTCGATTGACCAGATTGCCAACCCGTCTGCAGCTGACCAGGAAAAGCTCCAGGCATTTTCCAAAGTGAAGGGTTTTAGCACCTTCAGCGACGAAGCCAAGAAACTTTCTTAATGCAACAAACCGAACAGCCTGTATTACGGGACATCGTCCTGGTTGGCGGCGGACACAGCCACGTAGGGGTTCTGAAGCGCTTTGCCATGAACCCCGTCCCGGGTGTCCGCCTCACCCTTATCTGCAGAGACACCCATACCCCCTACTCCGGCATGTTGCCGGGCTACGTGGCCGGGCACTATTCCTATGATGATGTCCATATAGACCTGAGCAGACTGGCTGAATTCGCTGGTGCCCGGTTCTACAGGGATGAGGCCATTGGCATAGACCGTAACCGCAAACGGGTGAATTGCCGTTCGCGGCCCGATGTGCCCTACGACATTCTCTCGGTGAACATTGGCTCGTCGCCCCGGGTTGTCGATGTGGATGGGGCGCGGGAGCACGCGGTGCCGGTCAAACCCATTAACGGCTTCAACAACCGTTGGCTGGCTTTGCTTTCGCGACTGGAAAACCACGAAGGCCCCATGTCCGTCGCCGTAGTTGGCGCAGGCGCGGGCGGCGTGGAGCTGACTCTTGCCATGCAGTTCCGCCTGCGGAACGAGCTGAAAATGCGTGGCCACGACCCGGACCAGCTGCATTTCCATCTGTTTGATGCGGAAAGCCAGATACTGCCCACCCACAACGAAAAGGTGCGGGCGGTATTCGCCGACAAACTAGCGAGCCGAGGCATCAAGGTGCACCTGGGAGCGGCCGTTACAAAGGTAGAGGCCGGCCACCTGACCACTGAATCCGGAACCACACACACGGTGAACGAGGTGCTTTGGGTAACCCGGGCTGGCGGCCCGCAGTGGCTAGAGGACACGGATCTGGCGCTGGATGACGGCGGCTTTATCCGGGTAAAGGATACACTGCAGACGGAAACCGATGACGATATCTTCGCCGTTGGTGACATTGCCAATGTTGTTAATCACCCCCGTGAAAAAGCCGGTGTATTTGCCGTGCGCCAGGGCCGCCCGTTGGCGGACAACCTCAAGCGTTACGCCCTGGGCAAGGCCGTCAAACCCTTCAGCCCCCAGAAAAAGTGGCTGGCACTGATCAGCACAGGCGACAAATTTGCCGTTGCCTCACGCGGGGACATGTCCTTTGCCGGTAAGTGGGTGTGGCGCTGGAAAGATCACATTGATAAACGCTTCATGGCAAAGTTCAACGACCTTCCGGCCATGGAAGAGAACTCTGCCCTGCCCGACACTGGCGCTGCCCAGAATGCCGAGGAGGCATCACAGGCCATATCCGCCGTTGCCATGCGGTGTGGCGGGTGCGGTGCCAAAGTGGGCAGCACAGTACTCTCCCGCGCCCTTGGTGAACTTCGCCCCATTGAGCGGGACGACATTCTGATCGGCCTGCACGCGCCGGACGACGCAGCAGTGCTCACAGTACCGCCTGGCAAGGCGGTGGTTCATACGGTCGACTTCTTCCGGGCCTTTATTGACGACCCCTACGTGTTTGGCCGGGTGGCTGCCAACCACGCACTGGGCGACGTATTTGCCATGGGTGCCGAAGCCCAGAGCGCCACAGCCGTTGCAACCGTTCCCTATGGTATCGAATCCAAGGTGGAAGACGTCGTCTACCAGATGATGTCGGGTGCCGTGGAAGTGCTCAATGAAGCCGGTTGTGCCCTGGTGGGCGGGCATACCGGGGAAGGCCGTGAGCTGGCGCTGGGTTTCGCGGTCAATGGCCTGATCGATCCTGACGAAGTCATGAGCAAAGGTGGCCTGCGGGCCGGTGATGTGCTGCTTCTGACCAAACCTATAGGAACCGGCACCCTGTTCGCGGCCCACGCAAAACTGGAAGCGAAGGGCCGCTGGATTGATGCGGCCCTGACGTCGATGGTCCAGTCCAACAAGGCAGCGGCCCAGTGCCTGCGTCGCTATGGCTCGAAAGCCTGCACGGACGTAACCGGTTTTGGCCTGCTGGGGCACCTTGTGGAAATGACCCGGCCATCCGGCGTGGATGCGGAACTGGACCTGGGAGCCATTCCAATCCTGCCTGGCGCTGAAGAAACCGCTGCAGCGGGAATTCTCAGCTCCCTGCAGCCTGCCAATATCCGGCTGCGGCGCGGTATTCGTGACCAGGAAAAGTGGGTCAAGCATCCTCGCTATCCGTTGATCTTTGATCCCCAGACTGCGGGCGGCCTGTTGGCCAGCGTACCGGCTGATAAGGCGGAAGCCTGTGTTGACGAACTCAGGGCCCTGGGTTATCCCCACACCGCCATCATTGGCCGGGTATTGCCCCAGGACGAAAGCGGCCCTATCGAGCCGATCACTCTCAGGGACTGAGCCGGGCACGCCCGGCCATTGCCCTTTTAATGGTGGCCAGTAATGCAGCCTGCTCCGCTTGCGGGGTGAAGTTGCTGGCCAACGCCTTCACCCTGTCTTCCAGCTCCCCCAGAAAATCGGGGGAATGCTCTACTCGCTGTAACAATCTGGCCAGGTCCGTGTCATCACCCACAGGGAAATACCCAGGGTAATCATCGCCCAGAAGGCCAATGTTACCCGAGATATCCGAGGCAATGACAGGAAGGCCCGCGCGACAGGCTTCAGACACCACATTGGCGCCGCCTTCCATCACGGAACTGATCACCATGGCGCGGCAGCGGTTCATCAACTGGTGGATTGCAGGTTTGTCCACCTCGCCAAGCCACTGGAAGCGAGGGTTGGAGGCCTGCTCTGACAGGGCCTTCTGTTCCCACTCCGGTGTGTGGGCCTTGCCCGCATTGATGACGCGAATGGCTGAGGTTTCGGGAAGTTGGCGGGCTGCCAGCGCGGCGCGAAGAGGGTCTTTCTCATAACGCAGATGGCCAATAACGCAGATGTCAAAGCCCTGTTTCGGCCCTGTCTGGCTTGCGGGCTCATCTGCCGATTGGAGTACGGTCCTCAGCTTGTCGGTGAAACGCCCGGGGATATCCCGGGTAACACGGTGGTGAAGCCCTATAAGACAGTCGGCCTGCTCCATGGACTCATGGGTCGCCTCGGGAAACCGGTGTTGATGGTCGTAGATATCGGTGCCAGTGAGCACAACAATCAACGGCGTGTCCGGATGTTGCTTTCGGAAATGCACAACGGCCCGGTGGCTTCTCCAGGCGTGAAGGGCGATAAACAGGTCACAGGGTTCGCCATGGTATTCCGTGACAATGTTGACCCTGTGTCCGGCCTTTTCGAGCAACTGGCCCCAACGTTCCGCCGTTGCTCGGTTACCCGCCCTGGAGCCCGGAGGCGCCGGCGTGATCAGGGTGATGTTCATGGACGAAGGGCTCCGGAAAAATTCTTCATTTTTGATGGATATCCATAACCTGTTTAGCCGATTGAATCGTATAGATGTTCAGAGTTCAGGTAAATCACGTTATCCTGACCCGCGTTCTATCGTCGCGCTCTTGCATTCGCTTCCCTGAACCAAAGATCAGACAGAAGGAAATTCAAATGGTATTGAATCTTATACGGAAATTGGCCCTGACTGGCTTTCTGCTTTTCGCGGCTTCCGCAACAGTCTCCGCCCAGACATTTGTATTCACAGCAATCCCCGATGAAGACGAGACCAAACTGGTAGAACGCTTCCGGGGTATTGCCGATTACCTGTCCGAGGAGCTGGACGCTGACGTTCGTTATATCCCGGTGAAATCCTATGCAGCCGCGGTGTCTGCTTTCCGGAATAACCAGGTTCAACTGGCCTGGTTCGGTGGGCTCTCCGGGGTTCAGGCACGGGCTTTGGTTCCCGGTTCCCAGGCCATTGCCCAGGGCGAGGAAGACCAGGCATTCTTCAATTACTTCATTGCTCATAAGAGCACTGGCCTTGACCGGGCTGACACGCTGACTGAAGACCTTCGGGGCAAGACCTTTACCTTTGGCTCCAAGGGCTCCACCTCCGGCCGCCTGATTCCCGAGTACCACATCCGCAACATTTTCGGTGAAGCACCGGAAGACGTCTTCGAGCGGGTCGGTTTCAGTGGAAACCACACCCGCACCCTGAGGCTGGTGGAGTCCGGCACCTATGACGTTGGCGCCATCAACTACAAGGTGTGGGAGAAAGAACTGGAAGACGGCAATATCAATACCGATGATGTGAAGATCATCTGGAAAACCCCTGCGTACCCGAACTATCAGTGGAGTATCCGCGGGGACGTGGACGAAGACTACGGCGAAGGCTTCACTGACCGTGTTCGCGAAGCCCTGCTGGCCCTGGACGACCCCGAGTTGCTGGAGAGTTTCCCGCGCTCTGCGTTTGTACCAGCCTCCAACTCGGATTATGAGCCAATTCGCAGTGTCGCCAAAGAAATCGGAATCATCGATTGATGTCGGGATTTGACCTTACTGGCCTCACGGCCTCGTTCGGGGGTGAGCGGGTCATCGGCCCGCTCTCGCTCAGCGTCAGAGAGGGTGACCGTGTCGGGCTTGTGGGTCGCAGTGGTGCGGGCAAGTCAACGCTGATCAGCCTGATACACCAGCAGGTAAAGGGCCATTCATCCCTGGTCCCCCAGAACCTGGGGTTGGTCAATGCCCTGCCGGTTTTCCATAACGTGTACATGGGGCGCCTTGATGCACACGCCACCTGGTATAACACGCTCTCGCTGATCCGCCCGTTCGCAAAAGACAGCCGTGAAGTAAAAGCATTGCTCGCGGAACTGGCGATGCCGGAAAAAGTATGGATTGCGGCTGCTTCGCTCTCCGGTGGTCAGCGGCAGCGAGTCGCCATTGCTCGTGCACTTTACCGGAATTCCGGATTGTTACTGGCCGACGAGCCAGTATCGGCACTGGACGGCCCTCTGGCACACTTGGTCATGAAACTGCTCAAGGAACGCTTCCGGACCAGCGTAATTGCCCTTCACGACGTAGAGCTGGCCCTGGCCTATTGCACACGGATTGTCGGTATCCAGGATGGGCAGATCGCCCTGGATGAGCCCAGCGAAAAGCTGACCCCGGCAGACATCCTGCCGCTTTACTGAACCAGAACCCCTATTTATGCTGTCGTCGCCAACCGTAAGAGCCAGCCTGATTTTTACCGCCATTGCCTTGGTGGGTCTGGCGTTTGCGGATATTGCCATCACCTCGGCCAGCCCCTGGAAGGATCTGGGGCGGTTCTTCCTTGGCGTGGCCACACCGGATTTCTTCAGTACCGAAGGACTGGCCACTGCCCTGCTCCGCACGGTGGCGTTTGCCTTCGTCGGTGTGGCCCTGGGCAGTGTGTGCGGCTTTCTCCTGGCGCTGGTTTACCGTGCCTGGCCGGTGCGGATTTTCTGTGCCTTCATTCGCGCCATCCACGAACTTTTCTGGGCGCTGATTTTTCTCCAGTTCTTTGGTTTCCACCCGCTAACCGGTGTGCTGGCCATTGCCATTCCCTACTCCGGCATCTTTGCCAAGGTCTATTCCGAAATCCTGGAAGAAGCGGACCCCGAGCCGGGTCGCCTGTTGCCACCGGGCACCGGCGTCATCTCCGCTTTCCTGTATGCCCGCATCCCGGATTGCTGGGTGCAGATGCGTACGTACACCGCCTATCGGCTCGAGTGTGGTCTCCGGTCCAGTGCCATTCTGGGCTTCGTGGGGTTGCCCACGCTCGGTTTCTATCTGGAATCCGCTTTTTCCCAGGGGCATTATTCCGAAGCTGGCGCCATGCTCATCCTCTTTTACGTCTTGATCGCCACGCTTCCGCTCTGGGTAAAGCCCAAATTGCTCCCTGTGTATATCCTCGGCGCCCCCTTCTTCCTGGGTGACGGCATGCCCATTGTCTGGGGCAACGTTGCCCGGTTCTTTACCCAGGACATTGTTCCGGGACCCTTGAAAGGTGACGAGGGCTGGGCCGGTATGGCTGGCTGGCTGGGGGATCTGTTTGTCACTCAGGCGCTACCGGGTATATGGAATACCGTGATACTTACGCAGATAGCCCTGGTTGCCACCGGAATCATTGCCCTGTTGGCGTTCCCATTGATCTCCACCCATTTCGGTGGCCCGGTCCGGCGCACCAGTGGCCACGTGTTTCTGGTGATCCTGCGTTCAACCCCCGAGTACATACTTGCCTATATCCTGCTGCAGCTGTGGGGGCCATCCATGCTGCCGGCGGTGGTAGCGCTGGCTTTGCATAACGGAGGCATCATCGGCCACCTGATCGGCCGCCAGTCCAGCTCCATTATCCTGCGCCAGGACGCACCCACCGGTTTCAACCGATACACCTACGAACTGGTACCCCGGGTCTACCGGTCGTTTCTTGCTTTTCTGTTCTACCGCTGGGAAATCATCATGCGGGAAACGGCTATTCTGGGCATTCTGGGCATCTACACCCTCGGTTTCTATGTGGACAGTGCCATCCAGAACATACAGTTCGACAAGGCCATGATACTTATCCTTATCACCGCCTCCCTGAACATTGGTGTCGATATCCTTGGCCGCTATATTCGCAAAAAGCTGGCCCTACAAACCATGCCAACGTGTTAGTGGTTACCACGTCACAGTTCCACGTTTTAAGGGCCTGATTGGCCTCCCTTCCCTTCGTGCCACGGGATACATTTGGTTACAATTCGGATTACTGATGTAACAGTCACCCCAGGCAATCCGGAACGCTTATGACAAACAGCCTCATTCTACTGATTGAAGTCGGGCTTCTTGCCCTGCTCCTGCTGCTTGCCTTCCGAATGCTGACGCTAGTGCGAAGCGACCCGTTCGTGCCGGCAACACCTGCCGCTGCTGCTGAATTTTCTTCACAACCACTGCCCCTGCAGCCGACCAGCACAAAACCTGTCGACACTGGTCACCGTGCCGCCAATGGTGCACCGGATAAGTGTGAGCTGATCACCCAGCTGCATATACTGCTGAGCATCCAGGAAAGGGATTGCCGGGAGAAAGGGCTGGAACTCGCTACTGCGCCCAATGCGGTAAAGGAATATGTGGCCGCCTGGCTGTATGGTGCGGCCTGCGCCGTCTGTGACAAGTCACAACGTCATTCAGGTGCCATGCTTGATGTGGTGAGCCAGCTGGCCAGCCGAAAAACCGGCCTGCGACAGCCGGAAGCGGTGCAGGCGCTGTCAACACTGACTGGCAGTGCTACGCTGCTGGCCTGCTTCCGCTATGGAGTGGAGGGCGCGGAGTACTGGAGCGAACATCGCTACGTTCCCCAGGCAAACAGCCTATATAGCGCCATTACGTCAAACGCATTTATCTGACAGTGCCCAGCCTTTTCCCAGATCCTTTGCTTCAGCGCTTTCCGGGGCTTCGACCGGTACTCCGGTAATTGCCGGCCTGGAAAAACTGCCGTCTTCCAGTCGCTCCATGCTGTCTACGTCCACGGAGCGGACGATGTAGCTTTCGCCGTCGCACTCAACCCTGGAGCGATGGGTTAATCCGAAAATAAAACGGCAATAATCCAGCTTCAGCTGAAGCAGATCCTGTTCCGCTTTCTGTACTTTCCTGAGCAGAACCTTCTGTACACTATCGCCATAATCCATATGCGCTTCCCTGGACAACCAACACGGTTCGGTGATTTTACACCATCCTGACCAGCTGTCATCCTGCCATCAGGCCCGGCCATTCGCCTTGAAGGTCAACTTCAAAGGCATGTCGGCCTCCGATTCCATATCCGGTTGCAAGTCGATTCGCCAGGTCATGTCTGGCTCGGTTGTGCAGAAAGGGGCGGTAAATCGCGCTTCCCAAAGCTGGCTGCTGCCATCCTCAGCCAAACCGGCCCTGGCCATTGGCACGGGGTATTCACCCAGGTACATGGACTCGCCACGAAGCACAGCCAGCAGCCTTTGGGATTTCATGTTGGTCTTTACGGACAGCAGATACTCCGTGCCATCTCCGCGAACACCATCTTCCACCAGCCTGGCATCCCAAAGATTGCCCTGTTGTGTCCATCGGCACGTATCATTGAGCACATTGCAGTCGTCCATACCCGGAGCAGACTGGCTATCGTTGTCGGACATCAGCCAACGTGGGCCGAAAACGCCAAGAGCCACCACACCTGATATGGCAATCAGAGCCACCAGCGCTTTCAGCACATCTATTCCTCCGGGGTTAAAAAGGCATTATGGGCATTATTGCCGCCAAGGCAAAGCTTTCTAAATCAGTACCGGTCATGAGAAAATACCGCGCTTTCAGTCACCAGCGATTCATCACCAACAGGACAAGCCCGTGCAACCGGATATCTCCGTAAAGCACCTCAACAAAGTCTATGCTGATGGTTTCAGGGCCCTCAGGGACATCAACCTGGATATCGAACCGGGAGAAATTTTTGCGCTTCTTGGCCCCAATGGCGCCGGCAAGACCACGCTGATCAGCATTATCTGCGGCATTGTGAATCTCTCCGACGGCGAGGTGAAAGCCGCGGGGTACGATATCACCAAGGATTACCGCAAGGCCCGGGAAAGTATTGGCCTGGTTCCCCAGGAACTCAACACGGATTCCTTTGAAACGGTATGGGATGCGGTTTCCTTCAGCCGGGGCCTTTTCGGCAAACCACCGGCGCCGGACCATATCGAGAAAGTGCTCAAGGACCTGTCGCTCTGGGACAAACGCAACAACCGGATCATGTCCCTGTCTGGCGGCATGAAGCGTCGCGTGATGATCGCCAAGGCCCTGTCCCACGAACCCCGCATCCTGTTCCTGGATGAGCCGACGGCAGGTGTGGATGTGGAACTGCGGC
This sequence comes from uncultured Marinobacter sp., assembly GCA_964521055.1. Lineage (GTDB taxonomy): Bacteria > Pseudomonadota > Gammaproteobacteria > Pseudomonadales > Oleiphilaceae > Marinobacter. The sequence goes on along the minus strand of CAZFPG010000034.1, from coordinate 4,087 downwards.
GGGACATGTGGGAAATGGTGCGCAAGCTCAGGGAAAATGGCGTGACCATCATCCTCACGACCCACTACATCGAGGAAGCCGAGGAAATGGCGGACCGCATTGGCGTTATCCGCGAGGGTGAGATCATTCTTGTGGAGGACAAATCGCGGTTGATGAGTAAGCTGGGCAAGAAGGAACTGCGCCTGCACCTGCAGACCCCTCTCGATAAAATGCCCGGACAACTTACCCTGGAGCCACTGGAACTGTCGGACGACGGCTACGAGCTGATCTACACCTTCGATTCCCAGCAGCAACAGGCGGGGGTTGCCAGGCTGCTGAGAACGCTGGGGGACCTGGGAATCGAGTACCGGGATATCCAGACCAGGGAAAGCTCCCTGGAGGAAATTTTCGTGGGCCTGGTCAATGAGTAATGCGGGAGTGACGCGATGAACCTGTACGGTGTCCGTGCAATCTACAAGTTTGAAATGGCCCGCATGCGGCGCACCCTGATGCAGAGCGTGGCCTCTCCGGTCATCTCCACGTCCCTGTATTTCGTGGTGTTCGGTTCCGCTATTGGCAGCCGCATGGGCGATATCGATAACATCAGCTACGGGGCCTACATCATCCCCGGGCTGGTGATGCTGTCATTGCTGATGCAGAGCATATCCAATGCCTCTTTCGGTATCTACATGCCAAAATTCTCCGGCACCATCTATGAAGTGCTGTCGGCGCCGGTATCCTATGTAGAGGTGGTCCTCGGTTATGTGGGGGCTGCAGCCACCAAATCAGTGATACTCGGCGTTATCATATTGATAACCGCCAGGCTGTTTGTGGACTACGACGTTCTTCATCCCTTCTGGATGTTCGCGTTCCTGGTGCTCACTGCCATCACCTTCAGCCTGTTCGGCTTCATTATCGGTATCTGGGCAGACGGCTTTGAAAAGCTCCAGATTGTTCCGCTGATGATTGTCACACCGCTGGTGTTTCTGGGGGGAACCTTCTACTCCATCGACATGCTGCCGGAAGTCTGGCAGACCATAAGCCTGTTCAACCCGGTGGTGTATCTGATCAGCGGCTTCCGCTGGGCCTTCTATGGCGTGTCTGACGTCCACGTGGGTATCAGCGTGGGCATGACCCTGCTGTTCCTCACCGCCTGCATGGTCGCCGTGTGGTGGATTTTCAAAACCGGTTACCGGTTGCGTTCCTGATGGGCAGGCGAGCGCTGGTTTACAGTCTGAGAACCCTGGTTCCGCTGACGGGCCTGCTGTTTTCCGGTTGCCTCGCCGCCCTGCCGGACAATGCATCATTGCCGGTGGAACAGGCATGCCTGATATCCGGAGGCGAGACGCACCCCATCACTCTGGAAGTTGCCAGAAGTTCTGATGAGCGCAGCCGCGGGCTGATGGAAAGGGAAACACTGGCACCGGACGCCGGAATGCTGTTTGTGTACAGCAGCCAGCGCCGGGCGGACCACGGGTTCTGGATGTATCGAACGCTGATTCCGTTGGACATCGCCTATATGGATCGCAACGGTATCATCCGCGCCATACGCCAGATGCCCCCCTGCCCCTCAGAGCAGGGCCGGGACTGCCCCAGCTATCCGGCCGGGGTGCCTTTCTATCTCGCCCTCGAGATGAACCAGGGTTATTTTGAAAGCCGGGGTGTGAAGGTTGGGGACCGGCTATCGCTGGAACCGTCAGACTGTCGCTAGGCGACCTATTCGTCTTTCCAGTCCGGTTTGCGTTTCTCCAGGAAGGCGCAGATCCCCTCCTGGGCATCGGCAGCCATCATGTTTTCAGCCATCACCTCCGAGGTATAGTCGTAGGCGTCCGCCAGCCCCATTTCCAGTTGCCGGTAGAAAGCTTCCTTGCCGATTTTCAGCGTATAGCCTGACTTGCCCGCAATGGTTGCGGCCAGGCGGTAGACAGTTTCATCCAGCACCTGCTCATCCACCACCCGGTTCACCAGCCCGATCCTTTCCGCCTTGATAGCCCCCACCAGCTCACCGGTCAGCAGCATTTCCATCGCATGCTTGCGGGAGACATTGCGGGACAACGCCACCATAGGTGTGGAACAGAACAGGCCAATATTCACACCTGGTGTGGCAAACCTTGCGGTATCAGCGGCAACTGCCAGGTCACAACTGGCGACCAGCTGGCATCCGGCTGCGGTTGCAACGCCGGCCACACGGGCAATCACCGGCTTGGGCAGGTTTACAATCTGCTGCATCACCTGGCTGCACAGGTTAAACAGCCTGAGCTGGAAGTCATGGCTGTCGAACTGCTCGCGAACCTCCCGCAGGTCATGCCCCGCGCAGAACACCTGCCCTGCGGCCGCAAGCACCACCACACGGGTGTCGGCGTCATTGGCAACAGACTCAAGCTCTGAGGATAACGCTTCCAACATGGCCATTGACAGGCTGTTGCGGCGCTCCGGTTGATTCAAGGTAAGCGTGGTGATTCCGTTTTCTGTGTATTTTTTTACCAACACTTCGGTCTGGTCGCTCATCATACCCCCTTTTGCCCTGCTCCCATGGCGGACAATTAGTCAGATTCTGCAGTATCAGGCAGCTTAACAGAAGTGTCGAAACGACTTTGGTCGGAGTATTCGGCCCTCCTCATGTATCCTGTACACCATGAGAGACAGAAAGAAACAACGCCGGGAACTTGAAAAGAAACTCACCGAAGCCAAATCCTACGAACAATGGCATGCCACAGCCAGGCAGTTGGATGACCTGGAGGGTGCACTGGCGTGGCGCGAGGAGAGTGGCTGCGAACTTCTGCACGAAACACTGATTCGCGAGCACATTGACTCGATGGTCCACTGCCGCGAGAAAGGGGACACCCGCGCCCTCACCCGCGTGCTACAGGAAAGCCTCTATCGCCACCTGGGCGAAATAGCCAATCCGGATCTCTACGCCGTCGCCTGGACAGGTACCAAATACCTGGTCACCGAATTCCTGGACGAAGTGGAACGTTCCATGAACTTCATCTGCGACCACGACATGCCGGGTGTGACCGACCAGCAGAAACTCCGCCTGTTCCGTGACGCTGAACGAGTTTACGGCCGCCCCGCCCTGATGCTCAGCGGTGGTGCGGCTTTCGGGATTTACCACATTGGTGTTACCCGGGCACTCTGGAGCCAGGGCCTGCTGCCGGATGTGATTGCCGGCTCCAGCATGGGGGCCATCGTTGCGGGCGCCATCTGTACACGGAACTATCAGGAGCTCGACCGTTTCTTCAACGAGCCGGGAGAGATCCACCTGGACGCATTCCGCTGGCTGGAGCCCAGCCGGATCTGGCGCAGGCGCCATGCCATGGACCAGTCCCAACTGCTCCACCATATCCATACCAACATCGGCAGCACCAGCTTTCGTGAGGCGGCAGAGCACAGTGGCCGAACGCTGAATATATCGGTATCCCCTACCAGAACCCGCCAGAAGCCAAGACTGCTGAACAGCCTTGCATCACCGGAAGTCCTGGTTGACTCCGCCATACTGGCCTCCTGTGCGGTACCCGGGATCTACCCACCGGTCACCCTGCAGGCCCGCGACAGCGGCAAGGGCCAGAACGGCCGGAAACCCTACATGCCCACGGAACGCTGGATTGACGGTAGCGTACACGGGGATCTGCCGCTGATGCGCATGGCCCGGCTCCATAACGTCAACCGGACCATCGTCAGCCAGGCCAACCCCCATGTGTTGCCGTTTATCAGCCATCACCACCAGCGCGGCCCGGGTGCGTCCGCCAAACAGGCGGCGGCTTCAGTCATGCATGCCCAGGTGGCGGCTACCCTGCAACTCACCCGCAACAGCTGGTCTTCGTCTATACTGCGACCACTGCTGGAACAGGCCCACGCCATGGCAACGCAAACCTACCTCGGGGATATCAATATCCAGTTCCCGTTCCGGCCATTGCTGTACCGCAAGGTGCTCAGCAATCCCGGCCATGAGGACCTGGAGATGTTTATCCGGCTTGGCGAACAGGCGACCTGGCCCCGCCTGGCCATGATCCGCGACCAGACCCGTATCAGCCGCACATTCGGCGACTGTATTGCCCGCCTGGAACAGGCCTGCGCCGCCAACGACACCGGGGAGTAACCCTTGCAG
>CAZFPG010000033.1:0-15469 GCA_964521055.1 uncultured Marinobacter sp. | reverse complement strand
ACTGAGGAAAAACTGCGGCTGGTGATTGAGAGTGAGAGCGACGAACTCATTCCTCTCTCGGAGCGGCGGCGCAGCCGGCAGCTGACGGAGGATGAGCGCAGTGAAACCCAGGCCACCGGTGCGTTTCGGTACCTGACCAGTGTCGGGGATGCAATCAATCTGAGCAATGATGTGGGTGTACGCCTGCGGCTGCCGCCGGATGCGTTCTGGCGGATGAAGGCGGAGAAGAGCTGGCAGGCCAGTGAGGCCTGGAGGCTGGCGGTGGAGCAGCGGCTGTACTATTTCCATCAGGATGGCTGGGGTACGCGGTCGTGGTTTGGCGCGGGACGGGACCTGGGCAACGGCTGGAATACGCTGGTGTCTTCTGAGGTTGAGTGGGTTCACGATGATCGCAAGTTTGAGCTTTCCCAGACCGCAAATTTTTACAAGCGGCTGAATAACCGGTCTACCCTGAATCCGCGGGTGGGTGTTCTCGGGGAGAGTCAGCCGAGTTGGCGGCCGACGTCGTATTTTACGGATGTGACATATCGGTATCGGTTGCACAGTGACTGGTTGTTTGGGGAGATTATTCCGGCGCTGGAGTTTCCGCGGGATGAGAGTTTCAAGGATCGGGCTTCGTTGATTTTGCGGATTGAGTTGTATTTTTCTGGCAGTATTGAGCGGCCCTACTGATGAATTCAGTGATTACTGGCCGAGCTTCAGCGTTTGCCCGGCCGAGCTTCACGGATAGGGCTCCTTGCCGGGACACGCTACGAGCACGTCCATGTGCGCTTGACTTCGGCCATCCTTGGCCGAAGACATTCCCGGCAAGGAGCCCTATCCGCAAAGCTCTACTTTGGAGTTACCTAAGCCCAATGCCTCGACATCTTTCTCGTCCTGCTGCTGATGCGTTAACGCTCACGCCCGTTGCCATTACCCGCTCCTGTTTCCGCGACAAGTTTGGGGTACCCCGCCAGCCGGGGCTGACCCGGTTTGCCCATGCAGATCTGGTGATTCAACCGCCGTTTGACCGGGAGGATGCGTTTCGGGGGTTGGAGACGGCGAGTCATCTTTGGCTGACGTTTCAGTTTCATGAGGCGGTGCGGGCCGAGTGGCGGCCGGTGGTTCGGCCTCCGCGGCTGGGGGGTAACAAGAAGATCGGGGTGTTTGCCAGTCGGTCGCCGTTTCGGCCTAACAGTCTGGGGCTGTCGGTGGTGCGGAATGAGGGGCTCGGGCGGGATGATGCCGGGCGGCTGGTGTTGCGGATCAGTGACCATGACCTGATTGACGGCACGCCGGTTCTGGATATCAAGCCGTATCTGCCGTTTGCGGATTCGGTGCCCGAGGCTTCCCTGGGTTGGGCGGATTCGGCGCCTACGGAGCGCTTGCCGGTGGTGTTTCTTGAGGAGGCGGAGCAGCAGCTTGCAGGGCTGCCAGCGGGCAGCTATCCGGATTTGCGGGGGCTGATTGAAGATGTGGTGGGTTACGATCCACGGCCGTCGTTCCGGCGGGGGCGGGATGAGGAACGTATCTACGGGGCGCACCTGTATGATCTGAATGTGCGCTTTCGCTTTGTTCACAACGATTCACAGGAACGTGTCGAAGTGCTGACGGTCTGTTAAACTGCAAATCGGTTGTTTTTTCGACACAGGGAATACGTGCCTTGCCTCCGACCCGGTTATTCAAACGAATAGGTGTACGGCCACTGGCTGCCAGGCTGCTGGTTTATGTTCTGTTGTTCAGCCTCGTTCTGTCGCTGGCGGCAACGGGCGTGCAGATGCTTGGCGAGTTCGAGCGCCGCAAGGATGAGCTTCGCAGCACCCAGGAGCGGGCTGCCGAGCTGGTTTCCGGGGCGATGAGCAACAACCTGTGGCTGATGAACTACAGTGAGGTGGCCAACAGCCTGGATGATATGCGGGCTATTCCGGTCATCCAGCACGCCCGGGTAATTACCGCCGCGGGCGAGGAATTCAGTACCGGCACCTATCCGGATGGCCGGGTGATCAGCCAGTCCTTCCCGCTGGTTTTTAATCGTTCTTCATTGGATAACCCCGAAGCCATGGGCACGCTCACGGTAACCTCGTCAGTGGAGACGGTTTACAACGAGCTGATGGACCGTGCCCTGCTCACTCTGTTGTTCCAGTCGATGATCGTGATGCTGGGCACCCTGGGGCTGCTGATCATTGTGCGGCTGACCCTATCGCGGCACCTGGAGACCATTTCCGATTATGCGGCCCGGCTGAACCTGGATGCCTTGATTGAGCCGCTGAAGCTTCGCCGCAAACCGCCCAAACGGGGGGACGAGCTCAGCGAGCTGGAGCAGGCTTTGAACACCATGCGCCTGCAATTGCTGGAAGACACCCGCTCCCTGCGCCAGACGTCGATCCAGTCCCAGGATGAGCGTGACGAGGCGGTTCGCGCCAACCACGCCAAGAACCAGTTCCTCGCTAACGTCAGCCATGAATTGCGGATTCCACTACAGTCCGTCCTGGGCTACGCCAACCTGCTGTCAGACACCCCCCTGGATCAGGATCAGCGGGAATACATCCATACCCTCCTGAATGCCTCGGAGAGCCTATCAGCCATCATCAATGACCTTCTGGACATTTCCAGCATGGAGGCCGGAAAGCTGGTGCTGGAGGATATTCCCTTTGACCTGCGGGACACCCTGAACGACCTGGTGCACATGCTGGGCGCGCGGGCCCGGGAGAAAGGCCTGGCCCTTGAGCTGCGTATTGATGAAAACCTGCCCTGGGCACTGAGCGGGGATCCGGTGCGGCTGCGCCAGATCCTGCTGAACCTTACCTCCAACGCCATCAAGTTTACCGACTCAGGTCATGTGCTGATCAGCATTGAAGTACTGGGCCGCAGGGACGACAAGGTGCGGTTGCGGATCGCCGTTGAAGATACCGGGGTGGGCATCAATCCGGAAGATATTCCGCTGGTGTACGAGCCTTACGTCCAGCTCGGGCAGAGATTCCAGCGCCAGCTTCCCGGAGCGGGCCTGGGGCTGACGATCTGCCGCCAGCTGGTTCAGTTGATGAATGGCTCACTGGACCTGGAAAGCAAACCCGGGGAAGGCTCCACGTTCTGGATGGAGCTGTCTTTGCCGGTGGCGGCGGAAAGCGCCAACCGTAGCCGGCCGGATACCAGCATGATTCGCGGCAAGCGCATTCTGGTGGTGGACTCGTACGAACTGTCCCGCAAGATCACGCTTGAGATGCTGTCGCGGCACGAGCTGGATATTGAAGCAGTGAAATCCGCCGGTGAGGCACTGACTTCGCTGCGGCTGGCTTCCGATAACCATGAGCCCTTTGATGCCATTGCACTGGACGGCTTTGTACCGGATATGGACAGCGACCTGCTGTGCCGCCAGATTCGCAGCAATCCGGAGTGGAGCCATACCCGGCTGCTGATCCTGTCTTCCAACCCCCAGCGGGGCGACGCGGAGCATTTCCGTCAGGCGGGAGCGGATGCCTTCCTGAGCAAGTCGCTACGGGAGTCCTGTCTCACACCGATCCTGCATCAGCTGTTTGCGGACGCGGCCAAGGACGAACGCCGGTTCCTGACACGGTTTTCCCTGCAGGCCGTCAGTGACAACAACCGCCGCCAGGAGTTGCCCTGTGGCCGGATGAAGGTCCTGCTGGTGGAGGACAACCCGGTCAACCGAACGCTGACGCGCCGGCTGCTGGAAAAGCTGGGCTGTGACGTGATGACGGCCAATGATGGCGAGGCAGCCTCCAGCCTGTGGCAATGGCATCCATTTGATGTCATTTTCATGGATTGCATTATGCCCAGGGTGGATGGTTTCGAGGCAACGCGGCGCCTGCGCCAGTGGGAGAAAGACCACAACCGCAACCGTGTACCTGTGGTGGCTTTGACCGCCAGTGCCATGGAGAAGGACGAAGAGCGCTGCCGCGAAGCCGGCATGGATTCCTTTGTGGCCAAGCCTGTCAATATTGAAATGCTACGGGCGGTTCTGGAACAATACTGCAAGGCGTCCGCATCCACCTGAATATCCCACAAGGCCACCATGAACGTAGAATGTCCCACCTGTAAGAAGTCCGTGGAATGGAATGAGAACAATCCTTTTCGACCTTTCTGCTCCGAACGCTGTAAGCTGATTGATCTCGGCGCCTGGGCCAACGAAGAATACCGTGTGCCCGCAGAAAACGCCTCACCGGACGATCTCGACCAGGGCGGTGAGACAACCAACCACTGAAGGCCGGAATTAACCGCCCCTTAACCCGTTTTAAGTTGAGCCTCCCGGGGCTGCCCGTTACCATTCTGGCAATCAGTTCATGGTTCAGGCGGGTACGACCCGATCCGGTAACATCCAATCAATGAGAAGGTAGAAGAATGAAAGCGTATCGTATTCCTTTTATCGTTCTGTCCCTTGCGGCAGCCCCTGTCTACGCTGCTGACGCGGATCTGAGCCTTACCAATGACTCCGTAAAGGGCCAGGTGAACTTTTTCGACACCAACTCTGATATCCAGGTGGGAACCGGCTACACCTATCACGAGGGCAGTCGCCACATTGGTAACGTGGATTTCCACGCCCAGGGCCGCACGGCGCTTGGCAATCTGCCGACTACCGCGGGTATCGGTGTTCGCGCAATCGGCTGGGACGATGACCGCATTGATGGTGGCGCTGTTGCCCTGGGCGGGTTCGCCACCGTGAATGTTCCCGATGTACCCGGGCTTTCGTTCACTGGCGGGCTTCACTATGCGCCCAGCATCCTGTCTTTCGGTGACTCCGACGACATGACCAGCCTGGAGCTGCGGGGCAGCTACCGCGTTATCCGTAACGCCGAACTCTTTGCCGGTTACCGCTACCTGAATACCGACTTTGATGGCCGTGGCGACCTCAACCTGGATGAAGGTGTGATGGCTGGCATGAAGATCTTCTTCTGATTTGCCCCTGAACGCCGCCAACCCCACCCCGCCGGTTAGCTGATCGGCGGGGTTCCTACCCCCGAATTCGTGCCCTGCCTCACTCTTTGCGCCTTGCCAACTTGGTAAACTTCCTGCTCACGTCTCGGGAATGGTTTATCTGGCATGGACAACCTCTTTTTACAATCACCCGCGAGGGCCCTTCTGGCCCTGTCACTTGCCTCCGTAGTGGCGCTTACCACCGGCTGCGGTGGAGGAGATGACGCCATTGAAGGCGCGAGAGACAGCGAGAACAGCTTCCCGCCAGCCAAGAATGCCAACGACGATTTCACCTCCGGCACCACCGGGGATTCCAGCAACTCCTCGGGCCTTGAACGCAACGAGGTGCGGGTAACCATGGAGGTACCGGAGTCAGTGGCGCCGGATGGCGAGCAGACCCGTCGCAACCTCAGAATCATCGAGCCGGACACCATCAGCGTCTATCGAAGCGACCAGTCCCTCCGTGACCTGTCCTCTGTGGACACCCGCTCCCGCAGGGAAGACAGTGGGCGCACGGTAATCACCTTCGAGGACGGCCTGCCCCTGGGCCCGGACGTGATCATTGAAGCAACCTATGGCAACACCCGCATGCGCGCCCTGGCAGCCGATGCGGACCGGGATGTAAAGATCAATCCGTTTTCGGAGTATCTGGTGGCCAACGCCGTGGGCGCCTACACCTCCAGCGAATTCAGCCGGATCATGGACTGTGTGAATGACAACAACAGTACCCTGTGTCTGAACAAGTATGTGTGGTCCACACTCGCCGACCAGGTTCACGATTTCGAAATCGACATTCCTGGCAATCTGGGGGCACAAGGGGCGCTAACGCTGCTGGAGGAGCGCGGAGACTTTGCCCGCTATGTCTCCTCCATGGCGGATCTGGCATTACTGGGAGAAGAATCGTCCGGCAAGATTGAAGCCAGCTCCGCCGATTACCATTCCGTGTTCTGGGGCGTGGAGCTGGGCCAGACCTTCCGGGAACCGAGCCTGGCCGGCTCGGGCCAGTGGGGCGTTCGTATTGCCCGGGAGGAAACGGTCACTGACCAGAATGGTACCGGCTACGTATACCCGGGCCTGACGCTGACCTCCTTTGATGCGTTCAATATCAGGGTAACCTCCCTGGCCAGCGACATCCCCTATGACCGCAAAACCCTGGTCCACAGGAGTGACAACGAATTTTTTGACCGCACCGGCTGGGAACTTAACACCCACTCCTCATCCCCCGGGGCAGCCACCCTGAAAGACGATGTGCGCCTGTTGGCCGGCCGGGCCCTGTTCCAGAGCATTACCGGCCGTGGCAGCTCGGAAATCATTGGCTGGACCCGGAACCCCTATTACCTGGACGCCTACACAGGGGGCGGCAGCGACCAGCCTGACCGGGTAATCAGTGGTTACTTCTCGGCCGGAAAGGCCATCGCGTTGCGTTCCGAAAGCGGTGAACTGAAGCGGGAACGCACCCTGGAGGACCAGTACCTCTCGGTCTTCGAGATCAACCTGTTGCGCGAAGAAGGGTTTGACGGGCAGGTACTGAACGGCGACTACAACGTTCTCTACCTGGCCACCCGTATGGGCAACGAGAGCCAGCCCATAGTGGTGGAAAGCGGCATCGGGGACTGGCAGGTCAGTGGCCAGAGCGTTACCCAGGCCATGACCACCCTCTCGCTTCGCCGGGACAACACGGGAGCCGTAACCCTCTCCCCCGGAACCCGCGATGCCAACTGGGTGATCAGTGAGCGCGCATCTCGGGTCTGGGATCCCAATGAGGGCAACCGTGTGGTCCGCAACGGCCGCCTGAACCTGGACAGAGACACTGCCTCCGGGCTGGACGAGGTACCCGACATCGCAATTGGCGCTTCCACACCGAACGGCAGCCTTCTGGGCTTCAACCTGGACACCAATGCCATTGGTGATGGCCTGATGCTGGCTGCGGTGCAGGCCGACAGCTCACCACCCGTAAGCGGCCGCTATCGGCTGCAGGGCGCCGGCCTTGGCATGTCACAGTCCAGCAACCGTCTGGCCCACTTCGACAATGCCGTACTGGTGATCGAATCATCCGGCAGTGCCCGCCTGGAAAGCCAGCGGCTGGACGTTGTCCATCAGGTGGACGCCGAGACGGTATCCACCCCCCGTACCCGGGAACCGGATGACGTCTCTCTGGCGTACACTGCGGCCAACGATGGCAAAGCCACGTTCACTGGCGGCGCACTGACACTGGACGGGTTCTTTACCGCTGATCAAGAACAGTTTTTCCTGCAACTGAGGGATACCGACGGCACGGAAGAGGTGCTGGGCCTGGTAATGGCCACGCGGCTGCCGGACTGACAGGCACCAAACCAGCCGGGCCATGTGGCCGTATAACCTGTTATAATCGCCGTCGTATCGATTGTAACGAGAGGTTTTATGTCTGCTGGTATCCGGGTACTTTTGCTGGTTTTTCCGATGGTGGTATTTGGCTTGTGGGGAGCTCTGCACACACCGGACCCTGACCTGGATCGAGACAGGGAAACAGAAGACGTCGCACTGGCCCAGTTGCCGCCGCTGCCCGAGTGGGCCAGGGCCAACCTCCCGGACTTCTCCACTTACCAGGACACCACCGAAAAGAAAGCCGCGTTTTTTTCATTCCTTTACCCGCGCATCGTGCTTGCAAATTCCCGAATACTGATCGAGCGTGAGTATCTGACAAGCCTCTCCAGGAAGGAGAATCTCAGCAAGTCCGAACTTAAATGGCTGAAAAACCAGGCCGAAAGGCTCCGGGTAGACGAAGAACCCGGCAGTGAAGACATGTTCCGGCGGCTGGCGAACCGGCTCAATGTGATTCCGCCCTCGCTCATCCTGGCCCAGGCTGCCAACGAATCCGCGTGGGGCACCTCCCGCTTTGCGCTCCGGGGCAACAACCTGTTTGGCCAGTGGTGCTTCTCCAAAGGCTGCGGCATTGTGCCCCAGAGCCGGGCTGAAGGTGCCAGCCATGAAGTGGCAAACTTCGACTCGCCGTATCTCTCGGTGCGCTCCTACATCCAGAACCTGAACCGCCACCCCACCTATCAGCCGCTCCGGGATGCCCGCCTCAAAGCCCTTAACAATGGTGATTATGCCAGCGGATCCATCCTTGCCGCCGGTCTGCTTGGCTATTCCGAGCGGGGCGAGGACTACGTGGAAGAAATCAGAAACATGATCCGCAGCAACAACCTGACTTACTACGACGACAAGTTTCGCAGTGTGCGGGAAAGCAGCCAGCAGCAGTTGCTGAAGCTGGCATCGGCCAGCAAGGAGGAAACTCTGCTTCCCGACAACGCGGATGATGCAAACGGCAGCGACGGTTAACGCTGCCACCAGATACCCTTCCCCGATTCGTATTCCGGAGATGTCAGTCAATGCTCAGTTTCTTGCCTGCACCGGTCAAAGGTGTGCTTGCAATCCTGCTTATACTGCTAAATACCCTGTGGCTCTTCCTGATTCTGATGGTCTTCGCCATTATCAAACTCATTATTCCGGCGGCGCCCGTCCGCAAAGGCTGCACGATCATTCTGAATCGCATCGCCTGGCTATGGATCGGCTTCAACAATGTGCTGGCCGATGTGCTTCACGATATTGAATGGGACGTCCGGGGGGCCGAAGGATTAAGTCGCGAGCACTGGTATTTTGTAACCTGTAACCACCAGAGCTGGGCCGACATCCCCGCCATTCAGCATGCGCTGAACAGCCGCATCCCACTGCTCAAGTTCTTCCTGAAACAACAGCTGATATGGGTACCTTTCCTGGGCATTGCCTGGTGGGCGCTGGATTTTCCCTTCATGCGGCGGCACACCAAGGAACAGATTGCCCGACGCCCGGAACTGAAAGGCCAGGACGTGGAAACCACACGCGCCGCGTGTGAAAAATTCCGTTATACCCCGGTGACCATTTTCAATTTCATGGAAGGCACCCGGCTGACGCCAGCGAAACACAAAAGCCAGAACTCGCCCTACAAAAACCTCCTCAAACCCCGCGCTGGTGGCACTGCCTTTGTATTGGAGGCCATGGGGGAATCACTCCACACCATGCTGGATGTGACCATTGTTTACCCGGAAGGCAGGTTTGGTATCTGGGACTACCTGTGCGGGCGTGTGGGCCGGATTATCATTGATATAAGAACCCGGGAGATCCCCCAGCGATACCTGGGCATGGACTACCAGAACGACCGCGATACCCGGGTGGATTTCCAGCGCTGGGTAAGCCAGTTGTGGGCAGAAAAAGACGTCCGGATTGAAGAACTGAAACAGTCCGCCTGACTGTTACAGCAGCCCGAGCTCCCGGGCGCGGACGATGGCCTGGGTGCGGGACTTCACTTCCAGCTTGGCATTGATGCGGCGGGCATGGGTTTTGACCGTGTGCAATGAGATGTGCAGGCGGTCGGCGATATCCTGGTTGGACAGGCCCTGGGCGATCAACTCCAGCACGCCCTGCTCCCGGTCACTGATGGGCTCGGCCAGAGACACCGCCTGATCCTTCATATCCGCCAGGCCGTACAGACGGCCCACGGACTCGGTAAAGGGCGTGTCAGGCAACTGCTGCCAGGTTTTCTCCAGTAGCTCCTGCAGCTCGCTCCTGAGCTCCGCAAACGGGCTGATGTAGTGCTCTTCCCCGGCCATTCTGATGGCTGCAATCAGCATCTTCTGCGCAACTGCAGAGCCTTTCTGACGCCAGCTGACAACGCTTTCGAGCAATCTTGAGTGAATATCCAGACCGAACGGGAGTGTTTCGCCATTGTTATTGCGAATCCCCTTCACCGTTTCGGCCGCTTTCACATCGTCGCCTCTCGCCAGTTCAATCCTGGCCTGGAGGCAATCCAGCATACCCGGCATCATCGGGAACATTTCCGGCACACAATTCACTTCCCGCCAGGGATTCAGGCGCTCCATGGCCTGGGCTGCGGTGTCCGGCTGCCCCAGTGCCAGCCAGCCACTGATTTTCAACGCTTCCAGAACCGGAACATATACCGACTGGTCCACTTGCCAGGATTGCATGGTGCGTTCCGCACGACCTATCCAGGCAAAGGCATCATCCATCCGGTTCTGGGTGCGGCAGATAAGCACCCTGAGAGCCATGGCGAGCAGCAGACCAAGATCCCGGGTCTGCTCTGCATGACGGATGCAGGTCACCAACAGGCGGTCTGCCTCGGCTTCCCGGCCCTGGTGCCACAACACCATGACCAGGTTGAGCTGCAGCCGGGTCTCGCCAACCCGGGCCGGGCGGGCGGATTCGTTCATGGCCGTATCCAGCCCGGTTCTCAGCAGTTGCTCCGCGTGTTTCAGCGAGCCCTTGCCAAGTTCAATTCTCGCATGGGCATACACCGCCAGGATTTCCGAACCACCGTCACCGGCCTCCCGGGCCAGCCTTGCTGCAATCCGGTTAGCCTCCCGGGCCTCGCCAAAATCACCAGCTGCACAAAGGGCGCTGGAACGAACCAGTTGGGTAACCAACTGCCCCTGGGTCGAGAGCTCCTCCGCCTGCAGCGCACGGTCCGCGACCGACAGGGCCTGGTCAACACTGCCTTCTCCACGAAGGATAAACGCGCGCAGGGCATCAATGCGGCCCACAAGCTCTGGATAATTCCCCGCATCCAGATCACGGATCAGCATTCGTGCCTGGCTGAACTGGCCACCAATGGCGTGAACCCAACCGTAAACAATCTTAAGGCGTGCGCTCCGTTCCAGCAGGCCGGGCGACAGAGATCGACGAAGCCGCAATAGTGACGCCGTATCCTGACCAATCAGCAACGCTTCTGACCCTTCCGAGGCAATGCGGACCGATTCATCCATGTCCCCACTCAGCAAGGCATATCGCAAGGCTTCCGGAAACTGGTTACGCTCACTGAACCAGCGGCTGGCCCTGAGCGCACGTTCCCGCGAGCCATCGAGCGCTGGGGTCTGCAACCAGTCCTGCAGCAGCGGATTGAGGCGAAACCATCTCCCCCTGCCGGGAAGCGGCCTCAGGGGTATACCGGTTTCGGCAGCGGCGGATGGCCTGAACGCATGGTCACAACCTGCATCGGCCAGGGCCAGGAAGAGCTCATCGGATACAATCTCCATTTCCGCCATAATCCGCAGGGACCGTTGTTGCCCCGGCGTAAGGTGAACCAGCACGGCGTCACGGAGAAAACGCTCAACGCTGAAGGTTTCCTGAATCGGCAGCCGGGCTTCCGACGAAGACTCCAACTCCCTCTGGTATAGCCCCAGGGGTGTAATCCAACCTTCGGTCAGTGAATACAAATGCTCGACTGCAACCGTGGTGAGCTGGTTGCGGCTGACTGCGGTCTGGAAAAATTCGAAGGTTTCAGCACGGGTCAGCTCGAGGGAGTCCGCGGAAATCCGGTTGAAGCGGCCTTCCAGCTCGTAGGCGTGTGTTTCGAATGGCAGCGGCTTTCTCGACACCAGTATCAGTGCCAGGCCCCCGGGCGTGTTCGCCACCAGTTGCTGCAAGAGGGCAATGGCGGCTGGATTGGCAACGGTACCGATGTTGTCGATCACCAGCACACAGTCAGAATCGCTGTCATTCCAGCAGGGATCGGATAGCAGGAGTGCCAGCGCGTCGCTGTAACTTGCGGCTTTTTGCTGACCTGAAGGCCGGGAGGTTGAACGGGGGGACGCCAATGCGATGTCGAGCAACGCCATCAGCCGGCCAGCATCGTTCTCCTGCCCCGAAAGCCCCAGCCACCTCAGGGTTTCAGGGCTTTTGCCGGTTTCACGAAAAGCCACGCTCAGGGCATGGGATTTACCAAAACCGGACGGTGCTTCAACGAACAGCACTTGACCCGGCTTGATAAGCGACATCAACTTTTCCGTGAGCGCCGTTCTTCTCAGATAGTTGGGCACGGGCTCTGGCATCCGTACCCGCTGACGCAGTAAATCTCTGATCAACTCGCCGCGATGTGCCCCACCCAGTGCTGACTGGAACTCATCGTTGGCCGCACAGCCGTCATCAAATGGTTTCACTCTCTGCCCCGTTGAAAGCCCGGAATCTGCAGGCCTGTGGCCCGTTGCCCGGCAAATGTGATCTCTGCCTTGTCGTTATCAGGGCGTCCTGCATAGGGTACGCCTTTAGTATTAGTAGGGAGAGGTTAAACCAAATCAGGGGTGAGCTGCAAAAACAAAAAAAACGGCGGGCCAGAGCCCGCCGTTTCAGATTGCTGACGAACCCCGGTTTTTCCGGGGTTCGTTGCGTTTGGGCGTTTTAAATTCAGTTGACGATGGATTTAGCCCAATATTTCTGACTCGAGTGCCAATACTCCCAAAAGGCCAGTTTCAAGGCCCATTCCCGGATTTGCTTCTGTAACCCAGGTATACCAAGGGATTTGAGCCATAAAAGACGCGCCAGGATCTGCGCGATCTTCTTCATGTTCTGGGCTGCGGCGGCCAACAGGCATTGCTCACGCACTTTTGAGAGCCCCCGCAAGCGAGCGTAACGATGACCATGCAGCTGCTTGGCATCGGCGAACGATCGCTCCACCGTCTCTTGTCGTCGTTTGTAGAGTGCTTTGCCCCAAGGGGTCAGCCGGTAACTGTCGGTTCGATCCTTGCTGTCCTGCCAGACATGGCGGGCGAGCACTTTGACGTGGTTGGCGCTGCGGGTGCATTGACTCAGCAGCGGGCAGTCTTTGCAGTGAGCCGGGTTGGATTTGTACTCCCGGTAGCCTAGCCGGTTGGTGGTGGCGTAGATCAGTTGCTGTCCCTGCGGGCAGCGATAGGTATTGGTTTCAGGATCGTAGGCAAAGGCGCGCTTCGGGAGATAGCCCTTGGGCTTGTTCGGTCGCCGGTAACCCATCACCCCGTAGATGCCTCGGTCTTCCAGCCCCTTACAGATGCCGGCGGTGTAATAGCCCGCATCCAGTCCAACGCCCCAGGTGTCGAAGCCAAAGCGCTCTCGTTGACGATCCAGTCTGTCCAGATAAGGGCGGCTGTCATGCAGATTGGCTGGCGTCGCGTAGCTGTCTGTAATGATGGCGTTGCGGCCATCAACGGTTCGGTGGTCCAGGTAGAAGAAGCCCTTGGGCTTGCCTTCTCGAACCATGTAACCGCTGTCCGGATCGGTACGGCTGATCTTGGTGTCCTTGGTCTTGGGCGGCTGCTCGGACAGCTTCGTTTTCAAAGGCTTTTTGCCTTGAGCTTTCCGGTCGCCTTCGATGGCGTCTTCCAGGCTGCCCAGGTAGGCCGCCACCTTCTCCTCCGCCTGTTTCAGATCGTATTTGTTCTTGTTGGCATTGGCCTTAAGGTGCGTGCTGTCGGTATAAAGCACTTCGCCACCCACCAGGTCATAGCCCATGGCCTGGAGCACGATCTCATCGAAGATCTCCTGGTAAATGCTACTGTCCTGGAACCGACGCCGGCGGTTCTGGCTCAGCGTGGACGCATCCGGAATCTTGTCGGTCAGGTTGAAACGCAAGAACCAGCGATACGCCACGTTGACCTGTATCTCCCGCACCAGTTGCCGCTCACTACGGATACCGAACAGGTACCCCAGAAACAGCATCTTGAACAGCACCACCGGATCCAGTGCCGGGCGACCGTTGTTTGAGCAGTACAGGTGACGAACCCGATCACGAATAAACTCGAAATCGATGTACTGATCAATTTTACGGAGAAGGTGGTTGTCGGGGACCAACGATTCGAGACTGACCATCTCGAGTTCGTGTTGTTGCGGGGACGGCTCTTTGAGCATGGGGCAGCCTCTGAAAAGTCGGTACCCCAATTACAACAAACCCCCGCCGTAATGGCGAGGGTTTGTCAGCAATCTGAAACGGCGGGCCAGAGCCCGCCGTTTTCACAACCCGGAAATGCTTCCGGCAATCCTGCCTTATCGAGTGCCCGCCCTGCGCAGGGCAGCCGGGGTGTACTCGCGGGAAGAACGCTCAACACCAAATGTATAGGGGTTGGATTCTTCGTTGGTCAGGCCCAGCACCAGGTAGCGACCGGATAGCAGATCGTACAGGGTTTCAATGGCGTACCAGGGAACCTGCTGATCGTAGAACTGCATGCTGTGCGCTTCCGCTACACGCCAGAGCTCACCACGGCCGTCATAATGGTCGATAACCGTTGCCTGCCAGGAATCCTCGTCGATATAGAAGTCACGCTGTGCGTAGATGTGTCGCTCGCCATCCTTCAGGGTAGCGCGCACATGCCATACACGGTGCAATTCGTAACGGGTCAGATCCTGATTGATGTGGCCGGCCTTGATGATGTCGTCATAATCCAGGTCACGATCCACCAACTGGTAGGAGTTGTACGGAATGTACATTTCCTTCTTGCCGATCAGCTCCCAGTTGTAACGGTCGGGTGCTCCGTTGAACATGTCGAAGTTGTCGGAGGTACGCTGGCCATCGGCCGCAGTACCCGGGCCGTCATAGGCTACCTGGGGCGCGCGGCGCACACGGCGTTGACCGGCGTTGTATACCCATGCGCGGCGCGGCTCTTCGACCTGGTCGATAGTCTCGTGAACCAGCAGCACGTTACCCGCCAGGCGGGCCGGCGCGGTGATTGCCTGCTTGAAGTAGAACAGCACGTTCTCATCTTCGCCCGGCTTGTAGTCTTTCAGATAGGTGCGCCAGGTAAGTTCATCCTGGAACTTGACCACACTGTAGTTTCCGTTCTCCTGGGGCGTCACCTGGCCGACGTTACGCATGACTGAGCCGCCACGATAGCGCGTGATGTGGTTCCAGATGGCTTCCAGGCCGTTCTGCGGAATCGGGAATGGTGTTGCAGTCTGGTAGTTGCCCAGACCGTTACCACCCTTGATCAGTTCAACGGTAGTGGCGTTTTCTACCGTTTCTTCCATCACGTGATCCGGATAGGCGGCGGTACGATGGGTCTGATAGACCGGCATCTTATAGTCATCGTAACGCTCGATCATCGCAATCTGGCCCGGGGACAGGTTGTCTGCGTACTCGTCGACGTTACTCTGGTCGATGGTAAACAGCGGTTCCTCATCCGGAAACGGATGTACGTAGATGCCATCATCGTTATACCCAGCCGGAGCGGTTGTAAGGCCGCCATCCCACGCGGGGATTTCATCTCCATTGCCGGCCTTCTCTGCACCCATCGGTGTGAGGGAGTCACCCAGCTTGGCCGCTTCCTCTGCGGAGACCGCACCAAAGGCATTACCCGCGAACAGGGATGCGGACAATATGCCAGTGGCCAGTAGCTTCTTGTTCAGTTTCATTTATATTACCTCGTTAAACGAATTCAGGCCGAATCAGAAGGAGTAGGAAACACTCGCACTCACGAAATCACGGTCGGTCAACTCGTTATACGGCTTGCCACCGAAAAAGTTTGTATAACCGATATTACCGGTTATGCGATTCTGGTACTCGGCCTGCAGCGAGAGACCAATAGCCTTGTTACCTTCATTGAAGTTACCACCTGGCTGCGGGGCGTAACCCTTCACGTCGTGGCTCCAGGCCAGCTGTGGCGACAGATTGACACCTGCAATTGCGCTCGGGTAATTCCACACCAGACGGGTACGGTAGCCCCAGGAGAAGGAGGTGGTAAAGCCTTCGTTATTACAGTAGTTCGTATTGAGATTCAAT
>CAZFPG010000032.1:0-15575 GCA_964521055.1 uncultured Marinobacter sp. | reverse complement strand
CGCCCAGCCCAGCCTGCGGAACTGGCCCCCACCTATGTCTTTCTCGCCTCACCGGAGGCGAGCTATGTGGTTGGTGAAATTTATGGAGTAACGGGTGGACGGATGCATATATAAGCCGCCTTGCACAGTTGTCCCGAACAGAACCAAGGAGCAGAGTGATGTCCAGTTCAAATGATACCAGTCCAGATCGGGTTGGAAATGGTGGCGAAATCCACCAACAGGCCAAAGGAATGAGTGACACCCTGACCACACAGCAAGGGGTTCCAATTACTGACGACCAGAACTCCCTGCGGGCAGGTAGTCGTGGGCCAACCCTGCTGGAAGACCAGATTATGCGTGAAAAGGTCTTCCACTTTGACCATGAACGGATTCCAGAGCGCGTGGTTCACGCACGCGGATTTGGCGCCCATGGATATTTTGAAAACTATGACTGCCTGTCTGATGTTACCGAAGCCGATGTATTTCAGCGCCCGGGAGAACAGGTGCCTGCATTTGTCCGGTTTTCCACCGTGGTCGGCAACAAGGGCTCGGGAGACCTGGCCCGCGATGTGCGGGGGTTTGCGGTGAAACTGTATACGAAAGAAGGCAACTGGGACCTGGTAGGCAACAATATCCCCGTCTTCTTTATTCAGGACGCGATAAAGTTTCCGGATCTGATCCACGCTGCCAAACAGGAGCCAGACCGGGACTTCCCCCAGGCTCAAACTGCACATGACAACTTCTGGGATTTTGTAACCCTCACCCCTGAAAGCATGCACATGCTGATGTGGGTGATGTCAGACCGAGCCATTCCCCGGTCCTTCCGTTTTATGGAGGGATTTGGAGTGCACAGCTTTCGGTTTGTCAATCACGATGGCGAAGCCAGGTTCGTCAAGTTTCACTGGAAGCCGTTACTCGGGCTACAGTCTGTAGTCTGGAACGAGGCGCTCAAAATCAACGGTGCCGACCCCGATTTCCATCGCCGTGATATGTGGTCGGCCATACAAAAGGGTGACTATCCGGAATGGGAGCTCGGGGTTCAGATATTCGATGAAACCTTTGCGGAACAGTTCGAGTTTGATGTCCTTGATCCCACCAAGATCATTCCAGAAGAGCAAATACCGGTTAAGCCCATTGGCAAACTGGTCCTCAACCGTGTAGTCGATAATTTTTTCGCCGAAACGGAGCAAGTGGCGTTCTGCACCCAGAACATTGTTCCGGGTATCGATTTTTCCAATGATCCCCTGCTTCAGGGACGCAACTTTTCCTATCTGGACACTCAGATCAAGCGCCTGGGTGGCCCCAACTTTACTCACATTCCTGTCAATGCTCCCAAGTGCCCGATGCACCACTTTCAGCAGGACGGGCATATGGCAATAACCAACCCAACGGGGCGGGTGAACTATGAGCCCAACAGCTGGGGCGCTGAAGGAGGCCCGCGGGAAAACACCGATTCAGGTTTCCGTAGCTATCAGGAGGAGATTCAGGGGCTGAAACGGCGTATCCGGTCGGAAACCTTCTCAGATCACTACAGCCAGGCTCGCCAGTTTTATATCAGCCAGACTGGTATTGAACAAACCCACATCTCGGATGCCTTCGTGTTCGAGCTCAGCAAAGTGGAACGGGAAGATATTCGGGCCCGCATGGTCAGCCACCTGCTGAATATTGACACAGAGCTCGCCAGGACAGTCGCACAGGGGCTGGGCCTGGGGCAGATGCCCGACCCTGCCAACGCTGCCATCCCCACACGTGAAGATCTCCCGGTTTCCCCTGAACTGAGCATTCTTCGCAACGGCCCAGACAGCTTTAAGGGGCGCAGGCTCGGCGTACTGGTCACCGAAGCCGCAAACGCCGAAATGTTCGCGGCAGTGAAGCAGGCTGTGGCAGCTGAAGGCGCTACCCTTGGGGTGATTGCACCAACCATTGGTGGCGTTCATGCCAGTGACGGCACCCATATTCCAGCCGACGAGAAAATAGATGGCGGACCCTCAGTACTTTTTGATGCCGTGGTGCTGATAACGGCGGACAAGGGTATCGAGAAACTGGCCCAACATGGCCCTGCCCGTGACTTTGTGAACGATGCTTTTGCCCACTGCAAGTTCATCGGTTACAACAGGGAGGCCTTGCCGCTTTTCGAATCCGCCGGGCTCGGAAACAAACTGGATGCCGGATGCCTGGCCCTGGACGCCCCCAGTGATGCAGCTGACTTCCTGCATTCGTGTAAGCGTCTTCGTTACTGGAAGCGGCAGGAGAGCGTGGACAAGGTTTAGTGGTAAAGTCTGGCGGAGTGGGCCGAAAGTCAAACTGAAATTCCCGCCCGCCAGCTTAAACGCAAGGAGGCAACACCAGCCCCGGCACGCCAAGAGCCAGTGAGGCAAACGCTGACACCAGGTAAACCGCCGCCGCAGTTTTACAGATAAAGCCGTTGAGCCGGCCGTCCTTTTGGCCCCCTGCTTTTGACGATGCCCTCCCACAACGGTACGCACACCACAACAAATAACTGCCCACCAGCAGGGCGACGACCAATATAGCCCCGTTGATCCATGTGCCGGCCTGTTTTTCCGAATCAGGTGGGGCGATGGCGCACCCCACCGATAATCCGCCATACAGAGCCACAAACCACACCGCCCAGATGGCCAGCCCGAGAAACAGATGCACCGGATGAAAAGGCGAGAATTTCATCCGCTACTCCAGGCATTGGATGGCAGTACAAAAGCCAGGAAACCAAGCCAATACACGCCAAGGGTATACAGCCAGAACGGCTGGATCACGATGGGTTCATAGGGTAGCCCGGCAGCCGTGTACCCCAACCTTACCCGCACGGCCTGCAACGCGGTAAATATGACCGCCAGACCACTGTGGAGCAGCAGGTAGAGCAATATCACTGTGAGCACAGCGTCGTGCGAGCTTTCCGTCGGTGCCAGCGGAGCAGCCAATAGCTGCCCTGCAAGCAATACCCAGTGGCCAGCCCCCAGAGCCGCAACCAGCCACATCTTTGGCTCGAGACCTCCCGCACTCCCCCTACGCAGCCCCCGCACCAGAACGCAATACACGGCCACGGCAAGGGTCAGCAAAAGCCCGCTGACGATCATCGGCACCCGTTGTACCGAGGCGTGATCAGGAACGACCCATTCCGGCGCTGCTGTCCATAGATAAAACCAACCGAACAGCAGCGACATATAGAAAGTGCCGTTAGCCACCAGGCTTACTGCCATTCCCCAAAGCCCCGGGCCACTGCAGGTTCGGGAGTGGAGAGGCGGCGCCCCCGGCTCGTTGTCCTCTTCCGGCGCGGCACGGGGATGGGCGCCATTCTCCCAGCCCCAGCGCAGCGCCAGACCCAATGCCACAACCGTAGACGCTATGGCCACTGAATAGGCTTTCACAAGAAGACTGACGCACAACACCGCCAATGCGAAAGCGGTCATTAAGGGAAGCCAGGAGTTGGTAGGCAAATGAACGACCTCCCGGACCTTGCCCGTGGTCGCATCCGACCCGTAGATATCACGGCGCAGAGCCTGAACATCGGCCAGCCCATGCTCGCCTGCGGCGATACTTTCAACCAGCCCGGGATCGTTCCACATGGGGTGGCGCGTATCTATGTCAGGAAGGCTGGAGAAATTGTAGGTGTTCACAGGCATCGGGATGGCCCATTCCAGGGTATCCGCACCCCAGGGGTTCTGCCTGGCCCGCGCTCCCAACCGAAAGTGCAGCACAATATCGACAATGACCACCGCCACGCCAATTGCCATGACAAAGCCGCCAACCGAGGAAAGCAGGTTCAACCAGTCCCATCCCAGACCTGCCTCATAGGTGTATATCCGGCGTGGCATGCCCAGCAGGCCGGTAAGATGCATCAACAGAAAAGTGAGGTTGAAACCACCGAAGAATAGCCAGAAGCCCCAACGACCAAGAGAGTCTGACGGCATGCGGCCGGAAACGTGGGGCAACCAGTAATAGAGCCCGGCCACCAGTGGAAACAGCATGCCCCCGACCAGGACGTAGTGCATGTGCGCCACAACGAAATGGGTGTCGTGCACCTGCCAGTTGAAGGGCACCAGAGCCAGCATGACACCCGTCAGACCGCCACAGACGAAGACCACGAGAAAACCGATGATCCAGAGCATCGGTATATGGCAAACCACCTTGCCTTGCCACAACGTCGCCAGCCACGCAAAAATCTGTATACCGGTGGGAATGGCCACCAGCATGCTGGCAACAGAGAAAAATGCCTGGGCAAGATGGGGGATCCCCACCGTAAACATATGGTGTACCCATAGGCCGAAACTGATAAAGCCCATGGTGATGATGCTCAGGACTATCCAGCGATACCCAACCAGGGGATAGCGGGCGAAAACCGGGATCAGCGTCGATACAATACCTGCAGCGGGCAGGAAGATAATGTACACCTCCGGATGCCCGAACAACCAGAACAGGTGCTGCCATAACAGAGGGTCTCCGCCACCGGCCGTTTCAAAGAACACAAAACCTGCAGCCCGCTCCAGCTCCAGCAGGACGCTGCCCAGGATAAGCGGTGGGAAACCGAATACGATCATCAGCGCCATGGCGAGTATGTACCAGCAGAAGATCGGCATCTTGTTGAGGGACATTCCGTTGGCTCTGGTCCGCAGGATGGATACCACCAGTTCAACCCCGGCCGAGAGTGCGGATATCTCCACAAAAGTAATACCCAGAAGCCAGAAGTCTGACCCCGGCCCCGGCGAATAGGTAGCGCTGCTCAACGGTGTATACATGAACCAGCCGGCATCCGGAGCCACTTCCAGGACAAGACTGGAAAGAATGATCAGACCACCGAACAGATAGCAGAAATACCCGAGTGCGCTGAGCCGGGGGAAGACCAGGTCCCTGGTCCCTATCATTTTCGGGATCAGGTACATCGCCAGGCCTTCGAGTACCGGGATAGCAAACAGGAACATCATCACGGTGCCATGCATGGTGAAGAGCTGGTTGTATAACTCGCTCTCCACAATAGCCTGTTCCGGCAATGCCAGTTGCGTCCGCATCAGCATTGCCAGCAGCCCGCCCACCAGAAAGAACATCAAACCCGTGAAGATAAAGCGCAGACCAACGGTTGTATGGTTGACTGCCGCAAGGACGCCCCATCCTGGCAGATTTCCCCACACACGTTGCAGCCGTTGTTCCCGCTCGTGATTATGCTGCTGTGCGTGTTCACTCATCCCGAGCCTCCTGTTCGGCCCAGTGGCGGTAGTCGGAAAGGGCGTGAGCCGTAACAGTAAATCCCATGTGAGCATGCTCCCTGCCACAGAACTCCGCGCATTGCCCGCGATAGCGTCCCGGCTGGTCGGCTTGCAGCCTCAGAATGTTTGTTCGTCCGGGTATTGCATCAAGTTTACCGCCCAGACGGGGCACCCAGAACGAATGAATCACGTCGGCACTGGTCAAATGCACGTCCACTGGTCTGCCCGAGGGAATATGCAGTTCATTCTTCAGGCTGATCCCCGAGTCCGGATAACTCACCTCCCACCACCACTGGTGAGCGGTAACCTCCACCCGTAATGCCTTACCATCGGCGGATACCAGCGGCAGGGAGCGGTGCCCTACGGGAATACCGAAGGCCAGTACCACGGTGATGGTAGCAATGGGCAGGACCACCCCGCCCCCAATGATCCAACGATTCTGAACCTTACGACTACGGGCGGCGGAGGCATCAGCCGGTGCCCGCTTCAGGGCATAAAGCCATAATGCAACAATCACCAGCAGTACCGTCGTAAACCACCCGAACATACCCCACCAAAGCCATGCTGCCGCTTGCGCATTCGGCCCGGCCGGCGTTAACGTCGAAAGCGCCCCATCACATCCCGAAAGCAAAATTGGGATGCCAAGGCTTGCTGTTGTTGCTAGGCTCTTCAATTCGGCATGGGGGTTGTCTTTATTTATGGTGCGTAGACTGGGAGAGTAGCCGTGGAAAAGGAACACATCGTTAGCCGCATGTCGATCCTGGGACATCCCATCCATCCCATGTTGATCCACTTCCCGGTCGCAGCCCTGATAGGGCTGATCGCCACCGATATAGCATTTGTACTGACCGCAGACAGCTTCTGGGCGCGCGGCGGTTTGTGGCTTGCCGGCATTGGCATGGCGGGTGGTTGGCTTTCCGGCACCGTGGGCTTGCTGGACCTGATCATTGTCCATCAGATACGGCGCCTGGTTATTGCCTGGTGTCATGCGCTCATGGCGGTGATGCTGCTCTCGCTGGCCACACTGAACTGGTTTCTTCGAGTAGGCGAGCCAGGGTTGCTGATCCAGCCCTGGGGGCTGTATCTTTCGATGCTTTGCGGGTTTCTGATTGCTCTTACCAGCCTGCTGGGAGGGGAGCTTGTCTATGACCATGCGGTTGGTGTTTCGCCGGAGAAGATGGCAGAGCGCCGGCGGAGTTCGTGAATGAAATGCGGGCGAAATAACGGGCCCTCGGCTCATGGCAGGCTCTCAAAATCTGGTTTCGCCAGTACTACCCATACGACAGCCACCGCGAACAGGCAGGTTAGCACCCCGGACAGCAGGCACCAGCGCCTGATCGGTTTACCCGTCCCGGCTTCGGCCCGCATCACCAGAAATCCCAGCAGTACGTGGTTCAAGACTAACCCCACCACCAGAGTAAGCTTGATGATCAGCCAGGTGCCGATGGCGTAGTGGAATACAAACACCAGGGTGCCCGCGATTATTGCAACCAGAGCGAAAGGAGTCACCGCGTGGGTAAACACCACACGGGGGAGTTTCTTACCCGTGCCCACACGATAAGCCGAGGCCCCCTGAGCCGTGCTGCCAACACCGATCAGGGCAGGAATATAGATCAGCCCGGCTATCCAGAACAGCAATGCGGCAATATGGAGAACAAGAAGCCAGTTCACGCGCACACTCCCTATGGCGGCAGTTAACGAGGGTATTAAACCGTTACTCTGCCATCAAGCGTAGACACGTCGCCAACGTCTCCCATTACCAAAAACTCATCCAACAAGGTTTCCAGATCTTCGGTATGCCGGGGCTTGGGCCGGCACGCCGTCATTCCGGCAGACAGGCACCTCTGGTGATAGGTCCAGTCGCGGGCGCTGCTTATTCCAACAATCGGTATCCGGTCCGGAAGCAGACGCTGACCACGGATTTGTCGAGTTGCCTCAATCCCGTCCATAAAAGGCATCTCCCCATCCATGAGAACCATATCCCATTGCCGATCAGAGACCGCCAGCAATGCTTCAAGGCCATCACTCACCCCGCTGGCCCGCACACCCAGGCTGGACAGCTTCTTGCACAGCACCATCCGCACACACCGATCGTCATCGACAACCAGTACACGAGGTGGTTTCCGAAACATGAGTTTGAACGGGCGAGGTTTGCTTCTGGGTTCGGGACGCTGCCGCGGCTCTTCCCTCGCTGCGCTGGAGGGGGTCTCCCCGCTTAGCAACATTTTTATCCAGCTTCTCAGCGCCAGTACCAGAAGAACCAGTGAAAGAAAAATGCTGACCGGAACATGGTAAGGAAGCCACCCATTCAAATCCGGGATACCAAAGCTGGAAAACAACATCCATACCAGTACAATCAGGCCGGAAATCACGGCCATGCTTTTATAAGCCACGGAGCCGGGCCGACGAATGAACTGGTTGAACGCTGGTGGCAAAATATCAGGCAGCCGGATCTTCATAGTCCTTTACTCAATCTTTTACCCTGAAATGTTTACAGACCTTACCAGCGCTTTTCTCCATGAGCCTTAACATAGGTTTATATTCCAACGACGTGTCGTTTCCCTCCTCCCTTATAGCCCCTGGTGTCCAACAGTTTTCTATCGGTGAGCTACCAGTGGCGCCGTCCGTTTCCGGGCCGACAGGTACTCTGGCCGGGGCTCTGTGCGACCAAACGGTTGCAGTAGCTGATTACTGACAGCATTGTAAACAAAGAACAGGTTTGCCCGCGGCCATGGGGACATGTTCCTGTTTGATGCGTGGAGTGTGTTGCACTCGAACAACAACAATGACCCTGCCGGCCCCGTCGGAGCCTGTATCCCGTTCTTGTTGGCAAGGGTTGCGACGGCTTCTCTTGATGGCAACCCAACCGTCTGTTTTATTAAGGATTCTTCCCAGTTCCTCTCTGGCGTAGGCCCGATGCAGGGGACGAAACAGTTGTGTGATCCCGGAATCAGCATCAGCGGGCCGTTAAAAGGGTTGTTATCGGTGAGCATAATTGAGGCGCTGACCGCGCGCATTTCGGGCATGCCGTCTTCGCTGTGCCAGGTTTCGAAGTCAGAATGCCACTCGAAGCCGTTCCCGCAGAACCCCGCCTTGCTGTTGATACGGGACTGGTGAATGTAAACATCTTCCCCAAGCAGCTGGCGTACGATACCGAGCAGAAGCCTGTCCCGGGTCAGCCTGTCGAATGCCGGAGAAATTTCGTGCATGGAAAATACCGAGCGTATTTTTTCCCGGTTCTGATCCATAATCACTTCCTTGCGCTCGCAGAACCTTTTGTCCCTTGCCATTTCATCCAGTTCGTCAAAAAACGAGAAGACCACAGACTGCGGAAAGAAACTGTCCAGCCACAAGAATCCGTCCCGCTCGTATCGTTCCAATTGGGCTTTGCCCAGTGGTCCCTGTTGGGCTGCCGTGCCGGCACTGTGAACAACAGGCTCGATACGAGGAAACATTTTGCCAGCGGTTTCCTCTCTGGTTCGGTAGTAGTCGGTGCGGTCCAACATATCCAAGCTCCATTCCTGGTGTGTTCGATGAATACGAATGGACGCTATCACCGGGCAAACTTCGGCTCACATAACATAGGTTGTGTCATTAAGCGGGAGGGGCGTGCAGTATCGCAGGCATTACCAAAGAGACAGGGGGAAACATGGACTCCAGCTGCATCGTCAAACACTTTCAACACTATGCCGCAATATCAACGGCGGAGCAGGAGCTGCTGGACTCGTTGGAAAAAAGCCCGAGGGAGCACCCAAAAAACAGCTACTTGTGGACTCAGGGTGACCCATCCGAGGAATTCTATTCGGTCAAGAAGGGGTGGGCCTACTCCTTCAGGGATATGGAGAACGGAGGTCGCCAGGTACTTGATGTCTATGTCCCGGGAGACGTCATAGGGCTTCGGGACTTTGCCTTTCAGCGCCGGGTATCCGGTTTGAGGTTGCTGACCAAGGGCGTACTCTGCGCCTTTCCCAAAGCCAGGCTGACGGAAGTCTTCGCTGAATCCTTGCTGCTCTGTAACATATTTTTCATGATTGCTTCCCGGGATCAGGCGATTCTGGTGGAACGCCTGGTCAACCTGGGGCGGAGATCGGCAAGGGAAAGGCTGGCTCATTTTCTGGTGGAGATTGCACGCCGGCTGGAGAAAACCAACATTCGGGTCGCAAATCACCTGCATCTGCCAATCACCCAGACCCTGCTCGCGGATTCCCTGGGCCTGAGCGTAGTGCATGTCAACCGCGTCTTTCATGAGTTGAAGGAGGAAAAACTGGTCGACTCACCGAATTCCGGCATTCAGCTGCTTGACATTGAGGGACTCAAAAAGGTCGCTTGCTTCGACCCTTCATACCTGGAAGAAGATCTGGATGGCATTCTGAATTACGCTTCCAGGCCCACCCAGAGATAATCACCTGTTAGGGTGGAGGGAGCAACACCGCCTCCCCCTACTGGCGGAGAAGAGTCAGGTCCCTGACAGATTGAGCCACCCTTCATCAGGCTCGAACCGTTTACCGTACTGCGTCTTGAACTCCCGCAGTTGCGACTGGATTCGATCAGCTCCCCTGTCATCGATATAACTGAAAGGACCACCCCGAAAGGGCGCAAACCCCGTACCGAAGATCATTGCTCCGTCGGCCATATCCTTACTTTCCACAACCCCCTGATTCAGGCAAGCAACACAAGCATTGAGCATGGGCAGAAGCAAACGGTCGAGAGTATCTCCTGGCGCCCTGGCGACTTGTCGGTTTTTGTCAGGTTCTCCATCTTTCCAGTCATAGAGCCCCCTGCCGGTCTTTTTGCCTAAATCGCCGCTATTAACCTTTTCCGTCAGCCATTCGGGAGCGACAGGCAGGTTCGGATCCAGGCGCTCGCGCAACATTTCGCCCACGCCCAGACAGATGTCCAGCCCAACCTGATCCGCCAGCTCAATCGGTCCGACTGGCATGCCAAAATCTTCTGCAACCCTGTCGATGCTTTCCGCTGCCACGCCTTCATCCAACATCACTATCGCTTCCAGCAAATAGGGAGTTAAAGCACGGTTGACCAGGAAGCCCGGCGCATCCGTTACCGGAGCCGGTAGCCGGCCAATCTGACCGGTAAAAACCCTGGCCCGGGCGTAGACTTCGTCGTCCAGTTTTTCATGCGTAACCACCTCAACCAGTGGCATGACCGCAACCGGATTAAAGAAATGCAGCCCAACCAGGCGTTCAGGCGCTTTAAGACTTCCCGCCAGCTCATCCAGAGGAATACTGGAGGTGTTGGTGGCGAGGATCGCTCCTGCCTTCATACGTGACTCCGCCTCCTCATAGACGTTGCGCTTGATATCCACTTTTTCCGGCACCGCCTCAATAATCAGGTCGGCCTTACAGGCACCGTCATTTGCAAAGTCAGGGATCAGCCGGTCAAGCGCCTCTCGTCGATCCGCCGGGGAATAATGTTTTCGATGACATAGCTCCGCCAGTTTCTTTACTGCACTGGCGATCTTCTCGGGCTCCTGGTCAAACAGGGTGACTGTCAGCCCCTTCAGGGCGCTCCAGCCAGCAATATCACCGCCCATTTCCCCGGCACCTACCACATGTAAATGGCGGATTTCGGGCACATCTGCCCGTGCGAGTCCCTTCAGCTTCTCTCTGAGAAAAAACACTCGCATCAGATTGCGCGCGGTGTTGGTGCTCAGAAGTCGGCTAAACGACTCGATTTCTGCCTCAGCCATTGCTGAAGAATCACCACCATACTCAGCCCATAGATCAATCAGAGCTCCCGGCGCGGGGTAATGCTCGGGTGGTGCCTTCTTTGCGCTTTGAGCTCGCATTTGGCGGGCTTCAAACTGCCGTGCGGGCTTGCTCATCATTACCCGATCCTTCAGGCCGTGATGACGTTTGTCCAGATCACCGGCAATCGCCGCCTCTATTGCCGCCAGAATGTGGCGCTCGTCAACAACATCATCGACCAGGCCCAGTTTGTGTGCCTTTTCGTATGTTACCGGTTTTCCGGTAAGCATCAGCTTCATGGCTTCGACGGGATTGATAAGTCTGGGCAACCGCACAGTTCCCCCGAGTCCGGGGTGCAGGCCTAACTGAACTTCCGGAAATCCGAAGCTGGCGCCGGGCACTGCCAGGCGGCAACTGCAACCCAACGCCAGCTCAAGCCCACCGCCGAGACATTGGCCATGGACTACCGCAATACGGGGGCACGACAAGGTTTCGAAGCGGTCAACTACATCATGAGCCTGAACCAACTTCGCCAACACCTCGGATTCGGCGGTAACATCACGGAACTCACTTATGTCCGCGCCCATGCAAAAGCTCGATTTCTTTGCCGACCGCAGGATTACGGCCCTTGGAGCCCGTGCTCTGATCTCCTGAACAAGCTGATCCAGTTCCCCAAGTACCTCAGAGGAAAGGACATTCCCGGACGCTTCCTGTTGATCAAGCACCAGCCACGCAATGTCGTGCTCATCACAACTGAGCCGCCAATGATTAAGTCGGGTGACGGAGACCGCCTGGTCGTCATCAGGACCAAGATGTCGTGCACGGCTGTTGAGGTGCCCAAGTATGCCTTTGGTCATGATTGCCTCCTGGCAGAAAGCCAGATGGTTTCGATCAGCATGGCGCCGGACTGGCCGCCACCAATACATTCCGTGGCCACACCCTTTCTCAGTCCCTCCCTGGACAAAGCCTTCATAAGATGCAGAACTATGCGGTTGCCACTTGCTCCAACAGGATGCCCCAGCGCGACTGCACCCCCGTCAATGTTCAGCTTGCGCATATCCAGTTTTCCCAATGGCTGCTCCCTGCCAAGTGCAATGCGACAAAACTCAGGGTCATTCCAGGCAGCGGCACAGGCCAGCACCTGCGCGGCAAACGCCTCATTTATTTCCCACAGGTCCATATCCTGCAATCCGTATTGCTGCCGGCTGAGCAATCTGGTTGAGCTTAGAACGGGCCCCAGGCCCATGATGCTCGGGTTCAGCGCGGACCACTCACTGTCGACAATGACTGCCTGGGGCTCAAGCCCATAACGCGCTACGGCTTCCTCGGAAGCCAGAATCAGCCACGAGGCTCCATCGGTAACCTGTGAACTGTTGCCCGGAGTGACCTGTCCATAAGGGGGCTCGAAGGCTGGTTTCAATTCAGCCAGGGAATCCTGTGATGTGTCAGGGCGCATTCCGTCATCTTCACGAAACAACCTTCCATCCACAGAAACAGCGGGGACAATCTCGTCAGATAACCATCCCTCCTCCGTAGCGCGGGCCAGCCGCTGGTGGCTACTCACAGCATATGTGTCGGCGCTTCTGCGGGAAATATTGAACTGGTGCGCAAGCACTTCCGCAGTCTGGCCCATGCTCATGCCAACAATGGGATCCGTCAAACCCTGAGCCAGGCTGATCTTTGGTTTGAAATCCTTGGGATTGAACCGGCTTATCTGCTGGGCGTACTCCCGAACTGAAGAAGCCTTGTTCAGTTCCGACAGCCATTGCACCGCCGCATCTTCCAGCATCATCGGGGCATGGCTGAGGGCTTCGGTTCCGCCCGCCAGAATAAGGTCGCCCCGGCCTCCCCGGATATATCGGAACGCCGTGTCAACGGATTGCATGCCTGAGCCACAGTTGATCTGTACGGTAAAGGCGGGCATGGCGTCGCCCATTCCCAGTCGCAGGGCAGCAATACGCGCCGGGTTCATTTCCGAAGGCACCACATTGACGCAACCGAGTATGACCTGGTCATAAGCGTGAGCCGGAATGGGTTGGCGCATTAATAACGGCCTACCGCATTGCACGGCGAGATCGACGGGCGAAAAAGGCCCCGGCTCCCCCCTTGCTTTCAGAAAGGGAGTGCGCGCCCCATCCACAAGATAAACCGGCCTCGGCCTGGAAATCTCCGGGGAGATTCTGTCGCGGTTTGCACTTTCCGGATCCGACATAGCTGCTCCTTTGGTGATAACGGCTTAGCTTCCAACACATGAGCAACCAGCACGCCAGTGTCCCTCAAAAGCCTGAAGAACAGCCTGTTAGCTTCATCCCCTTCCGTGGCATGTGAGCCCTCCAGCCTCAATAGCGGAAATATTTGCAGAGCAACCGCAAGTTTTTCTTTTTCCACAACATAATGTATTCGTAACCAGACTTTCACGGAAAAAACGCTTTCGGGAGGTGCAAACTTAACCTGTGATAATTCTTCCTTTTCGCTGGCGTGGGCAAGATGTGAGCGTGGGCATCCATGTAGAACCTGCTTGAAGGAGATAAGCAATGACACATTCAACCGGAAACTTCTCTCGCACCTTGTCCAGAAACAGCGGCGCAGCAGGTGGGAGTCTCATAGCACTCGCCGCACGAAAAGGCGGTATTTTTGGCGTATTGCTTGGGCTTGGAGGAGCCTGCCTGCTTTTTAAGGCAATCAGACACTCTCGCTCCGATCCAAAAAAATTACCCCACGCTGGGATTGCCGGGCGGGATGTTCACCTCAGCAGCTCAGTAGTCATTGATAGAGCAGCCAGCGATATCTATGAGTTCTGGAGAGATTTCTCCAACCTCCCGAGAATTATGGGTTTCCTTGAAGAGGTGCAGCCCCGGGAAGGCAATGTCAGCCATTGGATAGCCCGAGTCCCCGCCGGCCCATCTCTTGAGTGGGATTCAGAGGTGGTAGAGGATATTCCCGATCATCGCCTTAGCTGGCGAAATCCCCACAGGCAAACATATCGGGAATAGGAGACCTGTATGAAGGCCCTGTGCTGGCATGGAGACGCGGTAGCCATGGAAGCACACGGATTCGGGCTCGAGCATTTTTATGATCGCAGCAAGCAAATCCTGAAACCGGGGCCTGGCCCCCGTATCAATGCGTCAAACTCACACAGGGGCGACTGTGGCCTTCAGCCATCCTGGCTGGCGCGTATCGAATTGCTCGTATGCATCAAGTACCGAATTCAGTGGCTTCTGCTGGGTAATGAATTCCGTGGGGTCGATAACACCAGACCTTACCAGCTCGATAAGGGCAGGCAGATACTTACGGTGGTTACAATTGCCCATTCGAAGAGTCAGGTTTCGGTTCATCGCAAGGCCAATCGGGAAAACCGTGTCGGTGGGAGGGTAGACGCCGACAATGGCCAGGGTTCCAGCTTTTGCCAGCGCCTCTGTCGCCCACCTCAGGGACTGAGAGGGTGCGCCCCCGGGGCGCCATAGGTCCCCTTCAGGATTACGCACGGGTGCAACCTCCTCTGTTTCCTGCGCATAGGTTTCTGTGTTTCCGCTCCCATGCGGGCACTCCGCGTCGACCCCCACTGCATCAATCGCGCAGTCCGGGCCAATGCCGCCAGTCAGCTCCCGCAGTTTCTCTACCGGTTGATCCCGGTTAAAGTCGATAACTTCGGCACCTTGCAGGCGTGCAATATCGAGCCTGTCGGTCACATGGTCCACAGCAAACACGCGGCCTGCCCCCATCAGCTTTGCCGAGGCTATGGCAAACTGTCCGACAGGACCGCAACCAAATACCGCTACACTGTGCCCATTTTTTACGTTGGCAAGTTCGGAGGCAAAATAACCGGTCGGGAATATATCCGACAGCAGGATGCCCTGATCATCAGTGATGTTGTCGGGAAGCTTGAACAGGTTCACTGCGGCAAACGGAACGCGAGCTTTCTCTGCCTGCAAGCCATGGAAGCCGCCGGTAGACTCCGGCCCTCCATAGAACGAGGTTCCGCCCTGCTTCCCGTTGGGATTGGCATTGTCACACTGTGCGTAGTAGCCCGCCCGACAATAAGCACAATACCCGCAGGCGATGGTCGAAGGTATGACGACTCGATCCCCCACCGAGAAATTTCTGACGTCACTTCCCAAATCTTCTATTACTCCGACAGCCTCATGTCCGAGAATGGTTCCCGGCCTCATATCGGGCACAGTGCCCCGAACAAAATGGAGATCAGTTCCGCAGATTGCGCTGGTGGTTATCCTGACAATGGCGTCTGTATTATCCTCAAGGGTCGGTTCCGGAACGTCTTCCACCCGGATGTCCCCCACTCCATGAAACACAACAGCCTTCATGATATCTCCTCCTCTGCTAAAGGCATTAAGCCGGAAGAACCAGATTGGCTTTTCAGAACGAAATAAGCCGGGCCTTCAGCTCCTTTGAAGGCCCAGCTTGCTTCGGGTAGCGAGAGACGTCACCTAGCCGTTCTGGCTGCGTCGGCCTCCTTTCTTACCAGCCTTGCGGGCTTCCTCCGAATCGAACTCGTGGGCAGTGCCTTCCTCGTGGGCAACCTTTCCCCCTTTCTGGCCAGCCTTTCGTGCCTCTTCGGAATCAAATTCATGGGCATTGCCGCTATCATGGGCTACCTGCCCTCCTTTCTGGCCGGCTTGCTGGGCCTCTTCGGAGTCAAACTCATGAGCCTGGCCTT
>CAZFPG010000031.1:0-15945 GCA_964521055.1 uncultured Marinobacter sp. | reverse complement strand
GTGGTTGCGAATGGCTTCCAGCATCGGCTGGTTTCCAGCCAGGGTAGCGCCGTGCAGTTCCGGATAACCGCCCGGCAGCCAGATCGCATCGACTTCGGGTAATGTCGAATCCGCCAGCGGCGAGAAAAACGCAAGCTCCGCACCCATGGCCCGCAGCAGGTCCAGGTTGGCACGGTAGATGAAGCTGAAGGCGGCGTCACGGGCAATGGCGATGCGTACGCCCTCCAGCAGCCGGGCTGGTGGTTCCGGTTTCTCCGCAGACAGGGTAACTGGCAGCGGCAAGCCGTCCAGGCCAGCATCGGCCAGCACTTCAGCGGCTGCATCCAGGCGCTGGTCCAGATCACCCAACTCACCGGCCTGCACCAGCCCCAGGTGTCGATCAGGGATGTTCATGGCCTCGTTACGGGGAATCGCCCCCAGCAATTCTATACCCTCCGGCAGGCTTTCCCGCAGCATGTCACCGTGTCGGGAGCTGCCAATGCGATTCGCGATCACCTGGCGAACCGGCAACTCCGGATCGAAGCTGGCTAATCCCAGGGCTACCGCACCAAAGGTCTGGGCCATGCCACGCGCATCGATCACCGGCAGCGCGGGAATGCCCATGAGCTTGGCTAGGTCAGCACTGGAAGGATCGCCATCAAACAAGCCCATAGAGCCTTCCACGAGGATCAGGTCGGCATCCTGAGCAGCTTCGGCCAAACGCCAGCGACATTCGTCCTCTCCGGTCATCCACGGGTGCAACTGGTAAACCGGTTGACCAGAGGCGACTTCCAGCACCATCGGATCCAGATAATCGGGCCCATGCTTAAAAACCCGCACTTTACGCCCGGCATTCCAATGCAGTCTTGCAAGGGCAGCGGTCACCATGGATTTACCCTGGCCGGAGCCGGGAGCGGTAATCATTGCAGCTGCTACGGTTGCTTTCATTAATGCCACCTTGCCTGGAAACATGGGAGTAAGCAGTGGCCGGGAACCCCCTTCCGGCACACGCTGTGAATACATCCCTGTACGCTCGACAAAAACATCCATGTTTTTGACGGTCCCGGAAGGGGGTCCCCGGCCACTGCTTCCAGCTTCTTATCAGGCCTTCTTGGGCACGAATAGTGGTGCACCATCCACCTCCACTGTCAGTAATTCCTGGTCGTAAAGTCGTTCGAGTGCGGCTGGCACCAGCATACGCTCGGCTGGCCCCCAGCATGCTTCGCCGTTGGGAAAGAGCAATAGCAGGTGATCACACCATCGCGCTGCCAGATTCAGGTCGTGCAGGCACATAAAAACGGCACGCCCTGCACGGGCCTGTTCGGTAAGTAGCTGCAATACCGACACCTGATGATGAAGGTCCAGATGATTGGTTGGTTCATCCAGCAGCCAGATATCAGGCGCCTGGGTAAGAACTGTGGCAATAGCCACGCGCTGTCGCTCACCGCCGGAGAGTGTGTTCACCAGGCGATCCCCCAGGTGGGCGACATCCAGCTGCTCAAGGGCCTGCCGCGCAAAGCGCTCATCATCCCCGGATTCCATCTGCCAGGGAGACAACCACGGGTGGCGACCGATAAGGGCAGTTTCCATAACAGTGGCGGGAAAACCGTCCTGCCTTTCCTGGAATACCAGTCCCAATTGCCGGGAAATCTGCCGACGCTTTAACGCTCTCAGCGAGTTCTCGCCAAGGTAAACCGTCCCACGCCGAGGCTCCAGCAAGCCGGCCAGGGTATGGAGCAAGGTTGTCTTGCCGGCACCATTCGGCCCCAGAACGCCCCATATCTGACCGGGTTGTATCGAGAAGTTCAGTGCCTCCCCGTCGTCCCGCCCGGGAATATTGATCACCAGTTCTCGTGCCTGTAACGGGTTCATCAGCGGCTCCGGTACAGCAGGTAAAGGAAGGTGGGTACACCCAGCAGGGCTGTAATCACCCCGACCGGCAACTGCTCCGGCGCAATGACCACCCGCGCCAGGGTATCCGCCAGCACCAGCAGTGTGCCGCCGGCCAGGGCACAGGCCGGCAGGATCAGGCGCTGGTCATTACCCAGCACCAGTCGCAGCATGTGGGGCACCACCAGCCCGACAAAACCGATGCTGCCGGCCATGGTCACGGCAGTGGCTGTCAGCAGGCTGGCAAGGATATAGATCATCCATTCCAGTGGCCGCACGGAAACCCCGAGAGCCGCGGCCTGCATAGGGCCACGGGCCAGCACATTCAGGCTGCGGCCCAGGGGCACCACCAGCAGACATACCAGAAACAGCAGTGCCAGCGCCGGCCAGGGTGAGCGAGCGTAGGACACGTCACCCATCAGCCAGTAAAGCATGCCTGGTAGACGCTGGGCCGGGCTGATGGCCAGCATCAGGGTGATCACAGCGCCCCAACCTGCTGCGACCACTACGCCGGTAAGTAATAAGCGTGAAGGTGTCCAACTGCCGGTACCATGGGCGAGCCCGAACACCATTAATGTCGCCAGCATGGCACCGGCAAAGGCCGAGCCGGAAACAATCAGCCCCCCCAGTCCCGCCAGCATCGCCAGCAATGCGCCCACGGCGGCTCCGCCCGAGAGCCCCAGTACATAAGGATCCGCCAGAGGATTGCGAAGGAGCACCTGCATCAGTGCTCCGGCTACCGCCAGGAGACCACCGGTTGCAAAAGCCGCGAGTGTCCGGGGAAGGCGCAGATCCAGCACCAGGGTTTGCTGCAGATTGCCACCTTCACCGAAGATGACTGCAGCGACCTCTGCCGGCGTGACATTGACGCTGCCAATACCCACGGACAGCACCATGGCAACAACACTGGCCAAGGCCAGAATCAGAAGCGGCATGGTCAGTGGCCTGCTCACAAGGCTAGGCTCCCCTTATCGTTTGGCACGGGCATCGTCCAGTTTCTCGCAAAACAGTTGTGAGCCTTCCAGCATACGCGGTGTAGGGCGCTGGACCAGCGATGGGGGAATGAAGTAGAGGTTGTCCCTGGCTGCGGCGTCCAGGTTGGGGAATGCCTCCCAGCGAGTCAGCCAGTGCCGGTTTTCCTCGCCCATCCCCCCGGCCAGAATGGCTTCCGGGTTCGCGCCAATTACCGACTCTGCACTGATCCTGGGCACCAGACGCTCCAGGTCACCGAACACGTTCACTCCGCCGCAGAGGGTAATCACCTTACCGATAAGATGCTCGTCGTTCACACTCATCAACGGTTCGTCCCAGACCTGATAGAACACTGATACCGACTCTGCATCCCGATACTGGCGTTCCAGAGCGGCAATGCCCTGGCGAAACCGATCCGCTTCAGCAAACCCCTCCTCCTCGGTGCCAGCCAGCAGCGACAGCCGTTCAATGGTGTGTGAAACACCCTCAAAACTTCGGGGCTCAATGGAGAACACAGGCAACCCCATATCCCTTAAAGCCTCAATCTGCTCTGGCGGGTTGCCGGTTACCCAGCCAATCACCAGATCAGGCTCCAGTTGCATCAGGCGCTCAAGGTCCATGCGGGTATGACTGCCCACTGAGGGGACCTCTTTTGCCTGCTCCGGATAGTCACTGAAGGAGACCACAGCCACTACCTTGTCGCCGGCTCCCGCCGCCCAGACCAGCTCGGTAGCCCCCGGAGACAGGGCCGCAATACGGGCAGCCGGCTGCTCAAGGCAGACCTTCCTGCCGGTATCATCAGTTGCGCATACTTCGGCAACCACTACGGCAGCCTGCCCCATGGCAAGCAGGGCAATGAGATACCTGAACGAATTCAACATGACACCTTCTGGCTCTTCTGGTTCTGGCAATTGTCATTGGCCGCACGCGTGGAAGGATAATCCGTGGCGCCACCCTTCCGGGCGGATTCAAAGGCCTCCCTTTGACGCGGGTCCAGTTGATCCGCAACCCAGTCCATCAAGGGGTGATCCGGGCGGGTGTGCCCGCTGCCGGGAAGGCCATGGTCGATGATGTTCCCTGCGAAGTCACGTGCCAGCGCCTTCCGGGTGAACACGTCTGCCTGCCAGAATCCACGCTTGGCTGCCAACAGTGCAATCGCCTGCATATGGGTCTTGACGTGAACATTGTGGCCCTCAGCCAGGAAGTCATCCAGGCCCAGCCCGTGGCGATCCTGGAAGTAGACTTCGTTGACCTCGTCCCAGACACTGGAACGAAGCACCTGGGGACTGGTGATCTGCCAGCCCCACAGGTTGTCGAGGAAGTCGCTGCCCATGGTGCGTGCCCCGGCATAGCCATGCTCCATCAGCGGCGCCAGCCACTGTGGATTGAGGTTACGGGCGCGCAGCTCCACCTGCAACGCTCGCTGGAGGGAGTCCACCCGCGGGTTTTTCGGATCCGCGTACTGCAATACCCGGTTCTGCGGGGGCTCGCCGCGCAGATGTTCCACGGCATTGGACAACCCACCCTGGAAATCAAAACCGTCATCGTTATCCAGCAGACCGTAGAGATGGCTGGCCCGCCCCAGGTACGTGTGATTCACGGTGTTCAACTGGCGATCAAACGCCTGATGAGCGGAGTCTCCCTGGGAGCCCTTGCCATAGACGTGCCCCATGCGGCGGCGGTAGGCATCGCCCAGTTGGGCCCGATCCTCCCAGGCGCCAGTGCGGGTGGCCAGGCGGTTAACGCCGGCGCCATAACCCCCCGGCGCAGTGCCAAAGACCCGATAAGCAGCCTGGGTACCGGCATCCCGTGCAGAAGCTCCGGCAGCCAGCAACACCCGTGTGTCCGCAACCCAGCGGGCCGCAACCCCATTGGTTGCCAGGGACTCATCACCGGGTTCACGCATGTTCTCCGGCAACACCGACAATGCCTGCTCCAGCGCCGGCTCCAGTTCTGGGTGCTCCGCCTTGATGGATTCAGCAGCACCGGCCAGGGCGTAGCGGGAGGCCATATCAAGCCATTCAAGCTGGCTCTCATAAAGGTCCCTGAACAACCCGGAGGTGGTGAACACCACATTACGCCGCGCGGGTGTGTCAGTTCCCGGCCCGGCCGGCAGGCGCTCCAGGCCCTTCACAATACCCCGGCTGTTCCACACCGGGCGGATTCCCAGAAGCTTCATGCCGAAGGCGATCATCACGCCTTCGTCCCGCACCGTGTCCGAGGCCCAGAGCACCAAAGCGTCGCTCTGCTCGGGTGTACTGTCTTTTTCGGCCCTGGCCTCTTCCACCAGTTCGGTGGCCAGCGACCAGGCAACACGGGTCGGGATCAGGTCATCGGACAGGGCGTGGAAATTGCGCCCTGTTGGCAATACAGCCGGCGTACGCAATGGGTCGTTACCCTGCCCTGGCGCCACGAAGCGGCCATCCAGCGCGGCGAGAAAACTATCACGCTCAGACGCCGGAGACGCTTCAAGATGTTTACGCCAGACTGGCTCGGGAGTACCAGCCTTGCCAGTCATGGAATCCAGCATGGTATCCACCATCTCGGTGCTCCAGTCCCGGCCAAACACGTGTAGCCCCAGGGGCATGAAATGCTCCTGCATATCTGTCACGTAATGGCCGGCCTCGTGAACCAGAAGGTCAGGCGACAGTTCATCCAGGGAAACCTCTTCCACGGACAGCCCCATCTCACCGGCGATCTCCTGTTCCAGGTCGTCGGAAATATCCAACACCTGGATTTTCTCCCGCAGCATTTTCAGGGCCCGCTCCCGGGTAGGGCTGTCAGGCTCGTTGGCGGACTCCCAGGTTTCCACCAACTGCCGGAGTTCCAGTAGTTCATCGTAGAGTTCCGTGGCAGCCAGTGGCGGTGTCAGATGGCTGATCATTACTCCCAGGGCCCGCCGCTTGGCCTGGATGCCCTCGCCCACACCGTCCACGATGTAGGGATAAATCAACGGCAGGTCGCCCCCCAACAGGTCCGGGTAGTCATCACCCGTCAATCCGGCCCGGCGGCGTGGCAGGAATTCCCTGGTGGAGTGGCGTCCTACATAGACCAGTGCATCCGCCTGGTAGTGATCCCGCAGCCAATGGTAGAACCCCACGTATTGATGGGTTGGCGGGAAGGTCAGGTTGGCGTGCAGCAGTTCCTCGTCCACTTCCCAGCCCCGGGGTGGTTGTGGGCCGATATAGATATTGCCGAAACGAAGGCCGGGGAAAATCAACTGGTCGTCCACCACCATCGACTGCCCGGGCGCTGCTCCCCAGCCCTTGAGGCCGGGAATGCCCGTATCGGCCAGGGCAACCCGGCTGTCTTTCAGTTCGTCCTTGTGGCCACCTCCATCAAGACGCTTTTGCCAGAGCGCTTCATACTCGTCCAACTGAGCCAGCGCAGCCGTGCGATTGGGATGCTGGATATGTTCGATCAGATGCCGCAAGTCCCGGATGCCCCGGTTCAGCAATCCGGTTGCCAGTTCTTTCTCACCCACTGCGTGGGCCTGCTCAAGCCGTTCATGCAGATACCCCAGCGGCCCGTGAACCATTTCCTGCCGGACAACCGCCGGCAAGGTTTCAAAGTAGCTTTGGTAGGTACCACTGGACATGGTGGCAGCGTCACCCGCCATCTCCCGCAAGGCGCGGGGATCATCCGGCAGGCTCACTCCCCGTTGCTGGATCAGGTCCGTAAGGGCCTCTGGGCTGTCCGGCAGCGGGCCAGTGTCGTAACCTTCCGCCTTGAGCCAGGTCAGCATTTCATGGAGGGAAGCTGGCACATCCAGGTTGTCCGCGCCGATGTTCTGCCGGCCTGGCGGGTGGTTGTAGTAAATGATGGCGACGCGCTTGTCGGCGTTGTCCCTGACCTGCAGTGCATGCCAGCGCTTGAGTCGGTCAGCAACGGCCTCCACCCGTTCCGGCAACGGCTGGGTCAGCGTCAGGGCCACACCGGTGCGTTCATCAATCACCTCCGGCTCCGCCGTCGCCAGTACCATGGGCTGGCTCACACCCTGAAGTTCCGGCATCGCCAGTTTGTAATGCACTTTATCCGAAGGGATGCCGTCGACCGACAATTGCCACTGGTTGGCCGTTCGGGACGCCAGCCGCAGCCCTTTGATTACCGGCACATCCAGCCGCGTAAGGGCTTCGGTAACCTGGCGTCGGCCCTCGCCACCGCCGATGGTGAAGTCCTGCAGGCTGACAATGCCGGAAAGGCTCGCCGGGCCAACCGTTTCATCCAGGGAACGAATCGCCTCCAGGCTGGCACCACCCCACCGGGACAGGATGGCAAAGCACTGGATGCCGCGGGATTCCAGGGCCGCGCAGGTTGCGTCCAGCAACGCCCGGTCTCCGGGGCGGTCGCCACTGTCCAGATCCAGGAGGGTAACGACGGGGCCGGACTGAAGGTTCAAGCCCGCCGGATCATCCGTGGCCCCACCATCGCGGTAGTAGCGGATCAGCGGCCGGGGCGGCAGATCCGGCACGTTCATATCCTCGCCCGCCTGTACCAGCAACCAGCGCAATACCCCGTCCAGGTGTTGCGGGGTGCGGCCCTGATAGAGCGCTCTACCCTCAAGCCATGGTTCCTGATCGGGAAACCGGGATTTCAAGCCTTCCAGATGGGCTTTGAGATCCTCTCCGGAATCCGGAGCTTTCATCAGATCATTGAGGGCGGAGGCATCCAGCCCTTCCAGAACGGCGCGTCCTTCCAGCCGCGACAGTACGGTCAGGGCCCTGTCGCCGTTTACAGCCAGTATCGGGAAGTCACGCACGGCAGCCTGTTCGCGCACGGCCCGCTCGATCCGCCCAACCTGTTCTCCGAAAACCGCTGCCATCAGCAGTGCGTCGGCCTGCCCCACAAGGTCATCAAGGGCCTTGTTGTCCAGCTTTGCCAACTGCTCCGGTGTTCGCAGGATAACCCGGTGCTCCGGGTGGGCGGCCAAAAAGTGCTCCGCGCCAGCGGCCATCTCCGCCGCTGATCGTTCTGACACCACGCCAAATATCGTGGCACCGAATACCGGCAACGCCGTCATCCAGCCAGCCAGCGTGAATAACAGAAGATTTTTCAGAGAACGCCTCCCGCAATGTCCCATACCATTCTTTCCCTGTAACCCTGGTTAGTAAAAGTCGTGGCGCACAGAGAGGAACCCGGCGGTCCCGGCGGCCAGGTACTCAGTACCATCAAACCGAAGCGCTGTGGAGTACTGCTTGTCCGTTACATTTTGCAGAGTCAGGCGGGCACTCCAGTCCTTGGCAAACTCCCAACCGGCGCGAAGATTGAGAGTGGCGTAGCCTGGCAGGCGGTCTTCATTCTCCTGATCGTCATAGCGATAGCCGCTGGCCTGGACCGTACCACCAAAAGACCAGGCTCCCAGGGTCCTGTCCACATCCACTCGCAGTGACTGGTGACTACGGCGACGAAGTCGGTTATCCGTTTCACGGTCACGGGGGTCAAGCAGGGTCAACTGGACGGCAATGTCCCAGTTGTCAGCCATCAAACCAGTGCCCATCTCAATACCGCGGATACGAGCTTCATTGACGTTGACAGGGCGGGAATCACCATTGACGGTCTGGATTTCAATCAGGTCGTCCACGTCCAATTGGTAGATGGCTGCATCCCAATACCAAAATTCATAGCGGCCACTGAAACCAACCTCAACAGAGCTGCCCTCTTCAGGCTTGAGGTCAGGGTTGCCAGCGTAGGTACCGCCAAAACTGAACGTCTCCAAAGGATAGTAAAGGTCGTTGAAGGTGGGTGCTCGAAAGGACGTGCCGTAGCTCACTCTGACGCGGTGAGAACGGTCAAAGGAATGACCGAAAGCCACACCCCCAGTTTCCTGGCGGCCATAAGCCTCATTGTCGTCGCCCCGTAACGACAACTGCAGGTCCGTGGGGCCGAAGTTCAGGCGCAACTGACCAAACAGGGCGGCATTAGTGCGACTGTCTTCATCAAAGTCCGTGGAACTGGCCACTTCGTCGGATTGCAGCTCACCACCCAGTGCGAGCTCATGAACACCTGTCGTGAGAGTATTTTCCCAGCGTGCTGTGCGAGTTTTGGTGTTGAAAAAGGAATCCCCGGCGTCGCGGAAATTATCCTGCTCATCAACAGATTCCGACAATTGAATGGAGCTGTCCCAGTAATCACTGACTGGCGCGTTCAGTTGGAAGCCGGCCGTGCGAATCAAAAAATCGGTATTGCCACCATCAAATTCGGTGTTACCTTCCGACTGCATCATTACTACACTGGCTTCGCCTCCACCAGGAAGCTCATGGACGATGCGACCA
Organism: uncultured Marinobacter sp.; assembly: GCA_964521055.1. GTDB lineage: Bacteria > Pseudomonadota > Gammaproteobacteria > Pseudomonadales > Oleiphilaceae > Marinobacter. Next base: position 6,832 of record CAZFPG010000031.1, on the reverse strand, counting down.
ACACCAGCGGTGTTGCGAAAGCCCTTGTCCTCGCCATCTTCGGCAATCTCGGTGCCATCGGTTTCCTTGTGCAGACCGCTAAGACTGAATCTGGTTGAATCCGTGGCTGCGGATGCTCCAGCGCTGACTTCCTGGGTGTCAAAGTTACCGGCGCCGGCTTCCACCCAGCCCTTTTTGCCACGTTCAGGGTCCAGGGTGAAAGCCTGGATCACACCGCCAACCGCGTCAGCCCCGTAAAGAGCACTTCGCGGGCCCCGTACAATCTCCACCCGCTCGACCAACTCCATGGGAAAATACTGCCATGGAGCCCCGCCACTGGTGGCTGAGCGTAAGCGGACACCGTCCACCAGAAAAACCGTCGAATCGTTGGCCGTGCCACGTGTGAAAACACTTGTGTTCTTGCCATAGGAGCCGTTAGTGACCACGTCAATGCCTGGCTGGCCAGCCAGAAGGTCCTTGAACTCCGCTGGTTCCTGCTGCCGAATGGTTTCCTCGTCCAGAACGGTAACGGAGGAAAGACTTTCGCCCACCGTGCGCGGGCCAAGCGTGGCCGTAACAACAATCGGATCAAGCTCAGGGGCAGCCTTCTCATTGTTTGCTAACGCATCGGAAGAAATTGACAGAAAAACAAGAGGGAGACCGGACAACAGGACCGGCACGGACTTCGAATAACCCATATCAACACTCGCTGGCAAACCATGCGCACCCGCATGGTGTTTATTATGTTGCGGAGCTTGAGAGTGAGACTGGGGGAGGCAGGATACGAGTCAGAGTACGGGTGTGAGACCGACACAACTCACCCACCGCCGTCGCCCTCCGCAACTTCCGGTGTGTATCCAGGCCGGTCTCCGGGCTTGCGAGTGGTACAGCCTTTCTGGCTGATCCGGGGCAATCACCTTCCCATGCATTTCGCACAGTGGTTTTTTTGATTGCCTTTAGCTCACTTACCGTTGCGGGGGCAGCGTCGGACTTTAACCGACTTCCCGTTTTAAGCCTTTCTGCGGGGATACCGCGAAAAAGCGTTACCTGAATACGGTGTTCATTTAATCGGGGGCCAAACTAGCAGCCCCTATGCGCTAAATCAATAAAGACGACTTAAATACAGTGCCCGCTCAAGCCGGGCCCACTCCGGCTCGGAACCGGGCAATCCAAACCTCAATGCCGCGGGGTTCCCAAACTCCCGGACAAGGATTCCCTCACCTGCCAGCGAAGCTGCAATATCCGCAGCCCGGTCGTGGCGAGCGTACCGGAAAAGCGCGGTGCCAGTAGAATGCTCCAGGCCGTGGCGCGCCAGGCACTCCGACAGTCGCCGGCTTTCACTGTGCAATCGTTCGGCAGTTGCGGCCTGCCACTGTTGGTCTGCCAGCGCCTGGTTCATCACAAACCGTGCCGGACCGCTGACCGACCACGGCCCCAGCGCGTAAGCCAGCAAACCCACAATATCCGGGTCGCCGACCACAGCCCCGGCCCGGAGGCCCGCGAGACCGAAAAACTTGCCCAGGGATCTCATCACCACAAGGCCCGGCCGGCCCGTCGCAAAGCCAACACTGAGCTCCGGCGTGGCATCCATGAAAGCCTCATCAACAATCAGCCAGCCGCCGCGACTTTGCAGACGCTCATGCCAGCTCAACAACCGCCGAGGCTCGACGATCTGGCCCGTGGGGTTGTTCGGATTGATCCAGACCAACACGTCCAACTGATCCAGCCAGCTGTCGTCGTCACTGGCAAGTTGTTCACCGGTAATGCTGGTAACCTCGTGGCCCACCTTGGCCCAACAATGGCCGTGCTCCTGGTAACCAGGCGATGGCACCCCTACCCGGCACGGCGACCGCAGATGTGGTAGCGCCATAATTGCCGCCTGGCTACCGGCAACCGGCAGGCACACGGAGGAGCCCGGCGCGCCAGTCCACTGCCTGATGCGCTGTTCCAGGCCATCATCAGGCTCTGGCAGGCGACGCCACACCTCTTCGGGAATCGCCAGCACGGGCCAGCCCTGAGGGTTGATGCCAGTGGAGAGGTCCAGCCATCGCTCCGGCGGAATTCCCCATTTTCGGGCGGCGGCGCGAAGCCTGCCGCCATGTTCCGGAAGTGGCATCACGTTTCAGCCCCCGATCTCAGGCCGATGTCATTCACCGGGCACCCACAGAACATCATCTTTCCCCTTGCCATTGGCGTGCCTGGCAAGCACGAACAACAGGTCAGACAGACGATTCATATACTCCAGCACCGACTGGCTGATGTCCTGATCCTGCTTCAACTGAACGATGATCCGCTCAGCCCGGCGCGTTACTGTGCGGGCATGATGGAGATGGGTTGCGGCAGGATTGCCCGCCGGGAGAATGAAGGAACGCAGTGACGGGATATCCGCATTGAACCGGTCAATTTTCTGCTCAAGCTCAAGGGTTTTCGAGTCCGCCAGCCTGAGTGGCGGGTACTTCGGGTTCTCCTCAAACGGCGTACACAGATCGGCCCCCACATCGAACAGATCGTTCTGGATGCGTGCCAATATCCCATCCAGTTCCTCATCCACGTGGAGCCGCGCCAGACCGATAACGGCATTGGCTTCATCCACGGTGCCATAGGCCTCCACGCGCAAGTCGTACTTGGCGACCCGGCTGCCATCACCCAGGCCGGTGTCGCCCTTGTCTCCGGTTTTCGTGTATATCTTGGTGAGCCTAACCATTCATTTCTCCCGCGAACAGGTTCGGTCAGTTTACAAGGCCGGTCAGATTACAGGTTTTTCGCGATAGGTTCCCCATATGCCTTTCAGGGTTTCAACAATATCACCCATTGATGCCCCCTCTTTCACCAACTCAATGGTGATAGGCATCAGGTTAACCGACTCGTCCTCGGCCTGCTCTTTAAGCTGCCGGAGCATACTCTGGACCTTGTCCTCATCACGATTGTTCTTGACCCTGTTCAGGCGCTCAATCTGCCGGCGCTCGGTTTCCGGGTCATGGGGATGGGTTTCGATCTCAACGTCCTCTTCCTCCTGGACGAACATGTTCACGCCGATCACCGGCCTTTCCCCACTGGCCTTGCGCAGCGCAAAATCATAGGCGGAGTCGGAGATGCCTCGCTGGAAGTAACCATCATCGATACATTGGAGTGTGCCACCGAGTTCTTCAACCTCATCGAGGATTTTCCACACTTCCCGCTCGATTTTATCGGTGAGGTTTTCCACATAGTAGGACCCGCCCAGTGGGTCCACCACCTGGGTGATGTTGGTCTCGTAGGCGATGATCTGCTGGGTGCGCAGGGCAATCCGCATTGCTTCCTCGGTCGGTATCGCAAACGCCTCGTCCATACCATTGGTGTGCAGCGACTGCGCACCACCCAGCACGGCAGACAGTGCCTGAAGCGCGGTGCGGATCGGGTTGATGGTGTATTGCGGCTTGGTCAGGGTTGCGGCCGCAGTTTGCGCATGGAAACGTAGCCGGCTGGCCTCGGGTTTGGTGGCGCCGAACTTCTCCCGCATGATCTTGGCGTAGACGCGTCTGGCCGCGCGGAACTTGGCAATCTCCTCGAAGAAGTCGGCCTGGCTCACAAAGAAGAAGGAGAGCCGGGGCCCGAATTCATTGACATCCACCCCTGCGTCGATAGCCGTCTTGACGTATTCCATGGTGGTGGCCATGGTGTACGCCACTTCCTGAACGGCAGTGGAGCCGGCTTCCGAGATGTGGTACCCGGAAATATTGATGGCGTTGTACCGCTTCATATTCTCGGAGCCGTACTGGATACAGTCACGGACCAGGCGAACCGACGGCCGCACCGGGTATATCCATTCCTTCTGGGCGATATATTCCTTCAGAATGTCGTTCTGGATGGTGCCCGACAGGTCATTGAGGTCGTAACCGCGCTTCTGCGCCAGGGCAATGTACATGGCGTAGAGAATCCATGCCGACGGATTGATGGTCATGGACACGGAGATTTTTGTCAGGTCAATGTCATCAAACAGCTCCTCCATATCCTCCAGGGTGTCGATGGCGACGCCCTCGCGGCCCACTTCACCCTGGCTCATGGGATGGCTGGAGTCGTACCCCATCAGGGTCGGCATATCGAAATCGATCGACAGGCCCGTCTGGCCCTGGGCGATCAGGTATTTGAAACGCCCGTTGGTTTCCCTGGCCGTCCCGAAGCCCGCAATCTGGCGCATGGTCCAGTTCCTGCCCCGATACATGGTGGGGTATGGTCCACGGGTGAACGGGTATTGACCGGGGAAGCCAATATCCTCGAAGGGGGTATCTTTAACATCCAGCGGCGTATACGTACGCTTCGTCGGCATGCCGGAGGCGGTGGTATACTCTGACTGGCTTTCCGGTGCCCGCTTGATAAACGACGATACTTCGTTCTGTTCCCACTCGTTGAACTCTTTTTCAATGTGTTTGAGTGCAGCGGGGTCATACTGGTCAGTGTGATTCATGAATCGTCTCCTTCATGGCTTTTAGCAAGGTCACCGCGGCGCCGTGGGGATCCAGTTGGCGTTGGGTAACCTTTTTGAGCAGCTCTTCAGTCTGCGACCTGCTGTCACGTACAAAATTGTCCCGGACGATTTCTTCGGCCACTTTCACCACACGGGTCAGTGCAATCTGGCGTCGCCGTTCGGTGATTTCGCCACTTCGTTCCAGGTGTTCGGCGTGGCGATCAATCGCAGCCATCAGTTCGCCGAAACCGGTGTGCTTTTCGGAGCTGGTTGGCACCACTGGCACCCGCCAGATGCCCTCTCCTGGCTCCAGGCTCATCATCAGCATGGCCTTGAGTTCCTGGATGGTTCTGTTGGAATCCGGCCGGTCGGCTTTGCTCACTACATGAACATCGGCAATCTCCAGCACCCCGGCCTTGATGGCCTGGATGTCGTCGCCCAATCCGGGCGCGTTGACAACCACGGTGGTGTGGGCGGCGCGCACGATATCGACTTCGTCCTGCCCAACCCCGACCGTCTCGATCAGCACCACGTCGAAGCCTCCGGCATCCAGAAGATCAACCGCGTCCAGGGCCGGCCTGGCCAGGCCACCCAGGGTTCCCCGGGTGGCCATGCTGCGGATGAACACCCCGGGGTCGGAAACCAGGTCTCCCATGCGGATACGGTCACCGAGTATTGCGCCGCCGGAAAACGGGCTTGAGGGGTCAATGGCTACAACGCCCACCGTGCGGCCACTTTTCCGGTACTCATGGACCAGTTGTGTAACGAGGGTGGACTTCCCGGCCCCTGGAACGCCGGTAATGCCCACCACATGGGCATTGCCGGTGCTCTTGTAGAGTTCGGCCAGGGCCTCGCGAACTTCTGGATCGCCGCCACTTTCAACCCGGGTAATAAGCCTGGCGATGGCGCGGAGATGACCTTCCCGCACCCGTTCAGCCAGTTCCATCGAGGGTATGCGGTTAATCATCTAACCTCCCCGCTTCTGGTTGAGGCTCTGGTAAAGGTCCCGGTCGTCAACCACACGTTGCGCCTTGAAGTCGGTGCGCGGAAAGGTGTCCGGCTCGACCATGACAACCCGCGCCCGCACGCCCAGCACGCGACTGAGCTCAGCCTCGACCTGCTCACCCAGCGCCCTGACCGCACCAGCGCCCTTCTGCGCGACTTCCTGGTTGAATTCGGCCTGAACAGCCAGCTCATCCATGGAGCCACCGCGCGAAATGATGATCCGGTGCTCGCCGCCATAACCCGAAAATGCTTCCAGCACTTCAGCGATGGCGCTGGGATACACGTTTTCACCACGGATCTGGAACATGTCGTCGATCCGGCCGTAGATGCCTTTGGGCAGCCTCGGATAGGTGCGACCACAGGGATTGTCTTCCATCACCCAATGGGTGAGATCGCCGGAGACCATGCGAATCATCGGCTGGGAAGTGCGCTCAAGGTGCGTATAAATCGGGGTGCCCTGCTCACCATAGGGAACACGGCGGTTGGTGTTCGGGTCCGCCACTTCAGTGTAGACAATGTCCTGCCACAGCAGCATGCCCTCAGTGTCTGCGCTGCCGGAGGCGTGCATCCAGGGCGTCAGCTCGGCCATGGTTCCGCAATCGACTACCTTCGCACCGTATATATCCTGGATTTTGTCGCGGATGGATGGAATGGAGCCGCCCGGTTCACCGGAGAAGAACAGCACCTTGATACCGAACTCCCGGGGATCTACCCCTTCCTCACGGGCTACTTCCGCCAGCCGGAGTGCATAGGAAGGCGTGGAATAGAGTCCTGCAGGCTTCATCATACCAAGCCAGGTCACCGCCCGCGCTGTCATCCCGGGAGCACCGGCACCAAAGGGAAAGGCTTTACAGCCCAATCGCTCGGCACCGATCAACGCGCCCCAGGACCCCATGTAGAGACTTAGGATGGCGGCCACGAACACTGTGTCCCCGGGACGCAGCCCCATGCCCCACATGATGCGGGCATGGTTGCTGGCAATGGTGTCCCAGTCACGGCGGGATATACCAAAGGCGGTGGGCCGGCCGGTTGTGCCGGAGGTGCCATGAATATGATGGATATCGCTTTCCGGGCAGCAGAGGTAATCCCCAAAGGGAGGGTTCTTCGCCTGGGAATCACGCAGTTCCTGCTTGGTGACGACAGGCACTTCTTCGAAGTCTGCAAGGGTACGGATGTCGTTGGCCTTTATACCGGCCTTGTCCCATTTGCGTTGGTAGAATGGAGAGTGATCGTAGGCATAGGCCATCACATCCCGGATGCGGGCAACAATCAGCTCATCCCGCTTTTCCGGGTCCATGGTTTCACGGTGCCGAAACCAGTCGGGGCTGCTCGGGTCCGGGAAATCGTCTGTGTTATAACTCGGGGGAAAATTCCACTCTTCCATCGGAGACTCCTGATCTTGTT
>CAZFPG010000030.1:0-15979 GCA_964521055.1 uncultured Marinobacter sp. | reverse complement strand
CAATCTGATTGCCTTCGAGCGAATGGACGGCGGCAAGATCACCAGCGTGACCATCGCCCAGGACAAGTCGTTCACTGCATCGGCGGCAAAGAAAGCCACCCACGAGTACAACGCAGTCAATGTGCCTGGCAAGCTGGCGTTCGGCATCCACACCGAGGTGGGTGGCCGCATAAGTTCCGTGGGTGGCGGCCTGCCGGTGATTGTCGACGGTGAGGTCGTTGGCGGCATTGGCATCAGCTCGGGCACGCCCCAGCAGGATATGGACTGTGCCCAGGCCGGCATCGACTATTTCGAAACCAAACGTGGTTGAGGGCTGTCACACCTGAAGCCATTGACACCAGAGAACGATATGACCACCAAGCCGAGAATCAGCAGAGCGGAGCTGGCGGAACAGTTCCGCACGTTTATCGACCCGGGTTTTGTTATCACTGACAACGAAACCATGAAGCCCTACGAGTGCGACGGCATGTCCATGTACTGTGAGATGCCCATGCTCGTGGTGCTGCCGGAAACCGCGGAGCAGGTTCAGCGGGTCATGCGTATCTGTAACGAGCACGAAGTGCCCGTGGTCGCCCGTGGTGCCGGAACCGGCCTGAGTGCCGGCGCCATGCCCCACAAAGAGGGTGTGGTGCTGTCGCTGGCCAAGTTCAATCGCATCCTGGATATTGATCCGCTGGCACGGACGGCGCGCTTGCAACCGGGTGTTCGCAATCTGGCGATCAGCGAGGAAGTGTCGCAGTTTGGCCTCTACTACGGGCCTGACCCGTCGTCCCAGATTGCCTGCACCATTGGCGGCAACGTGGCGGAAAACTCGGGCGGCGTTCACTGCCTCAAGTATGGTCTGACGGTTCACAACATTCTCAGTGTTGAAATGATCACCGCCGAAGGCGAGCGGGTAACCATTGGCAGTGATGCCCTGGATGTCTGCGGCATGGACTTGCTGGCGCTGATGACCGGCTCGGAAGGCTTGTTGGGTATCGTCACTGAAGTGAAGGTAAAACTGCTGCCCAAACCGGAAGTGGCCCAGGTGGTGATGGCTGGTTTCGACAGCGTTCAGAAAGCCGGTGACGCCGTGGGTGGCATCATCTCCCACGGCATCATCCCCGGCGGTCTGGAAATGATGGACGGCCACGCCATTATCGCTGCTGACGATTTTGCCCAGGCGGGCTATCCACGTGAGGCCAAGGCACTGCTGCTGTGTGAAGTGGACGGCACGGAAGAAGAAGTGCACGAACACATTGCCCAGGCCGAGGCGCTGTTCCGTGAACTGGGCGCCACCTCGGTAAAAACCTCCCAGAGCGAGGAGGAGAGGGCCCTGCTGTGGAAAGGCCGCAAGTCCGCCTTTCCAGCCGTTGGCCGTATCTCACCGGATTATTACTGCATGGATGGCACCATCCCGCGCCGGTACCTGGCCCATGTGCTGCTGGAAATGGAAAAAATGTCGGAAGAATTCGGGCTGCGAGTCGCCAACGTTTTCCACGCCGGCGATGGCAACCTGCACCCGCTGATCCTGTTTGATGCCAACGTGCCCGGGGAATTTGAACGTACCGAAGCCTTCGGTGGCCGAATCCTCAACTTGTGTGTGGAAGTTGGCGGCTGCATCACCGGTGAGCATGGGGTGGGTGTGGAAAAAATCCGCCAGATGGCGGTGCAGTTCAACGACGAAGAACTGCAGCAGTTCCACGACGTGAAGGCCGCCTTCGATCCTGCCGGTATCCTCAACCCGGGCAAGGGCGTTCCCGCCCTGCGTTTCTGCCAGGAATACCGCTCGCTGGAACACAAACAACACAAGCACGACACGGTGGACGCTGCGCATGGGTGATATCTCGCAGACACTTAAAGAACAGATTCTCCAGGCCCGACAGACGGGCGAGAAACTCAACATCGAAGGCGGTGGCACCAAGGCCTTCATGGGCCGGGCCGCCGATACGGATGCCGGCTCCCTGAAGCTGGGTGAACACACCGGCATTGTCGAATACCACCCGGTGGAACTGGTACTGACCGCCCGTGCCGGCACCACCCTGGCGGAAATCGAAGCCACCCTGGCGGAAGAAGGCCAGTGCCTCCACTTCGAGCCACCCAGGTTTGGCGAAGGTTCCACCCTCGGCGGAACCCTGGCCTGCAACCTCTCCGGCCCGGCACGCCCCTGGTCCGGCTCGGTAAGGGACCAGGTCCTGGGCATCCGCCTGCTCAACGGCAAAGGCGAACACCTGCGTTTCGGCGGCCAGGTAATGAAAAACGTGGCCGGCTACGACACCTCCCGGCTGCAGGCCGGCGCCATGGGCACCCTGGGTGCCATCACAGAAGTTAGCCTCAAAGTCATGCCCAAACCGGCCATGTCCGTGACCCTGGTACAGGACATGCCCCTGGACGACGTTATCCACTACATGAACAGCCGCGCCAAGGAGCCCAAACCCATCACCGGCGCCGCCTGGGTAGACGGAAAGGTGTATCTACGCCTGGCAGGCGCCAAATCCGCGGTAGAAGCCACCGCCGAAAAATGGCCCGGAGAAATAATGGAGCAGGGCGACCAGTTCTGGCAACAGCTCCAGCACATGCAGCACGACTTCTTCGCCGGCGACGCCCCACTCTGGCGTTTCTCCGTCGGCTCCACCGCAGACAACCCGAAACTCGACGGCCCCTGGCTGATCGACTGGGCCGGCTCCCAGCGCTGGTACCACGGCGAAGCCGACATTGCCCAACTGGAAACCCTGGCCCAACGCGCCGGCGGCCAGGTAAGCCTGTTCCGCGGCGGTGATCGCACAGACGAAGTGATGCACCACCAGCCAAGGGCTTTGAAAGAAATCCAGCAGCGACTGAAAAAGTCGTTCGATCCCGAGGGTATTTTTAACCTGGGGCGACTATATAGCTGGCTGTAACAGCCAGTGATATATGGCGGCAGATGAGCGGGCCTTCTGAGATGCCGGGGAAGTGAGTGGTAGCCCCTTTTCTGAAACTGTACGGAGCCATGGATGGCGGAGTCCAAGCGTCACATGGATGTGCCGAAGGAGCGTGTTTCAGAAAAGGGGGTGCCACTCACTTGTGCTCCAAACGTTCACTTGTGCTCCAAATTCAGATAGCAGGTAAAAGATGCAAACCAACCTAGTCCAACAATTCGCCAACACAGCAGAAGGCCAGGAAGCCGAATCCATCCTGCGAGCCTGCGTCCACTGCGGCTTCTGCACCGCCACCTGCCCAACGTACCAGGAACTGAACGACGAACGCGACGGCCCCAGAGGCCGCATCTACCTGATGAAAATGTTCCTGGAAGGCGAAGAAGTCACCGAAAAATCCCGCGAACACCTCGACCGCTGCCTCACCTGCCGCAGCTGCGAAACCACCTGCCCATCCGGCGTAAAATATGGACGCCTGATCGACATCAGCCGAGGCCTGATGGAACAGGAAATGCCAAGGCCGCCCAAAGAACGCTGGATACGCTGGTCGCTGGCCAGGGTAATCCCCAACCGCCGGCTGTTCGGCCTGCTACTGCGCATGGGCCAGCTTTTCCGCCCCGTATTGCCCGGAAAACTGCAAACCAAAGTACCACCGAGAAAACAGGCAAGCCCCTGGCCGACGGCAAGCCACGAACGCATCGTGCTGGCCCTGGCCGGCTGCGTCCAGCCCTCCGCCACGCCGAACACCAACGCCGCCGCGGCCCGCGTACTCGACAGACTTGGCATCACCATGGTGGAAGCACCCGAGGCCGGCTGTTGCGGAGCCGTGAACCACCACCTGTCGGAACACGAGAAAGCCCTGGATGCCATGCGCCGCAACATCGACGCCTGGTGGCCCGCCATCGATGCTGGCGCCGAAGCCATCATCATGACTGCCTCCGGCTGTGGCGCCATGGTTCAGGAGTACGGCCACCTGCTGCGAGAGGACCCGGTTTACGCCGCGAAGGCCCAGAAAGTCAGCGACATGACCATCGACCTTGGTGCCTTCCTGCTGAAACAGGACCTGGGAAAACTGAATGTCCCGAAGGGGGCCGGCAAGGTTGCCTTCCACTGCCCCTGCACGCTCCAACACGCCATGCAACAGAGCGGGGTAGTCGATCAGGTGCTGCGCAAGGCCGGTATCGAGCTGGCGGAAACCAAAGAAAAGCACCTGTGCTGCGGTTCCGCAGGAACCTATTCCATCCTTCAGCCCGAGCTCAGCCAGCGATTGCTGAACAACAAGCTCAAGGCCCTGACAGTAGACAACCCTGACAGGATCGTTACCGCCAATATCGGCTGCCAGATGCATCTGGAAACCAGATCTAAGGTGCCGGTTCAACACTGGATTGAGCTATTGGAAGCCTGATTTGTGGTCTGGACCTCTCGCTGCCCTGTGGTTTTGTTTATAATGCCCCCGCCATTAAACGAACCACAGGGAGTGGAAACCAATGCCATGGAGGCAGGCTGTAGTATTTGTATGTCTTTTTATCCCCGCCATTTCAGCTGCAGAGGTGTACACCTGGATCGACGATCAGGGTGTTGCCCATTTCACGGATATCAAACCAGAGGCCCGGGAACACGAGTCGGTTGAAATTCGTCGCCCCTCACTGATTCCCATGAGAGAGAACATTCCCCGGGGAGAACGGGTCAGTACCATCAACCGCCAGGTCAGCCGCCGGCTGGAAGCCAATAGTGCCGGAAAACAGAAGGCATCCGCGCAACAGGAGGCCCGCGAGCGCAAGCGTAAAGACGCCCGTTGTGCGGGGTACCGCCAGCGCCTGGAACGCATCCAGCAGCAGTTGCGGGCGGGCTACTCGAATGACCAGGGCAACCGTTTGCGTCGCCAGCGCCGGGAAGTCAGCCAGAAGCTGTCACGGGAATGCATGCTGGGCTGATTCCCCCGGAACGGCCTGGCCGGCCTATCAGGCGAAGGTGGTCGAGACCAGGTAAACGGTATAAGCCACAAAACAGGCCAGCAGCAGACCGCCCTCGATCCGGTTGATCCGCCCCGGGCCGCGGAAACCATAACCCAGCACAAACAGTGACAGGGTCAGGGCCGACATTACCGCGATATCCCGGGTAAACAGCTCCGGTGCTACCGCCATGGGGCTGATGGTGCCGGCGATACCCACAACCGCCAGGGTGTTGAACAGGTTGGAGCCCAGAATGTTGCCCAGGGCAATGTCATGCTCACCCTTGCGGGCAGCAATTACTGACGAGGCCAGTTCCGGAAGGGAAGTGCCCACCGCTACAATGGTCAGGCCTATTATAAGGTCACTGACGCCAAAGCCGTGGGCTATTTCAACGGCGCCCCACACCAGAATCCGCGAACTGAGGATAAGCAGCAACAGGCCGACAACCAGCCACAGCAACGCATTGCGAAGTGGCATGGAGCGGTGAATCATTTCGTCTGCGATCTCGGCGCCCAGGGCATCGGATTTCTGGGTCATGCCCTGGCGGATAGACCAGCCCAGCAGCAGGAAAAACACACCCAGCAGCACCAGGGCATCAACAAACGTGAGCTCGCCGTCCCACAGCTGCCAGGCAGCCAATGCCGTCACCGCCGTGAGGATTGGCAACTCCTTGCGCATGACCTGTGAGTGAACCGCAATCGGGCTGATCAACGCCGTAATACCCAGAATCAGCGCAATATTGGTAATGTTCGAGCCGTAGGCATTACCCAGAGCTAGGCCCGGGTTGCCCTGGGTGGCCGCCAGGGCGGACACCACCATCTCCGGTGCCGATGTACCAAAGCCAACCACCACCATGCCAATCAACAACGGCGGCATGCCAAAGTAGCCGGCGGTTGCGGCCGAACCCTCAACAAACTTCCCGGCGCTCCACACCAACAGTGCCAGACCGACAGCAATAGCCAGAAACGAAAGAAGCATGGTAATTCCCTGAAAGTGTAGCGCTGGGGGCAGCGTGATTGTTGGTGTAAGTTATTCTGGTACCGGAGGATATTAGACGCAAGTGTGAGCGTTGTTGTCTCAGCAGTTATGCGGATGTGGCGGGCCGCTATTGTGGCACTACTGTAGCTCCCGGCTTAGAAGCCAGCCTGCGACGCTGAGTGGATGTGGGTTTCGGATAGTCTGTCGTGCGCTACAGTCATGGCAATTCGGTCATAAATGCACCATAACTGAATAGTCGGGCGATACTGCCAGGCAGCCGATGCGCACCAACAAATATAATAATGGAGAAGCCTGCGATGCCAGAGGCAATCATCGAGACGACCGGCCTGACCAAAAGCTTCAAGGGGTTCAGGGCAGTCAATGACATCTCACTTAAAGTGCTGCCGGGCACCATTCACGCCATGATTGGTGCCAATGGTGCTGGAAAAACAACCTGTTTTAATCTGCTTACAAAGTTTCTGCGCCCCACCAGCGGGCGCATTTTGTTCAAGGGGCGCGATATCACTTCCCTTAAGCCAGACCAGATCGCCCGCCTGGGACTGGTGCGCTCGTTTCAGATATCGGCGGTCTTTGGCCAACTGACGACACTGGAGAACGTCAAACTGGCGCTGCAGCGCCAGCGTGGCGAGTCCTACGACTTCTGGGCCTCCCACCACCGCCTCGACCACCAGCGCCAGCGCGCCGAAGCACTACTGGATGATGTCGGGCTGGGCGATTCCGTGGACACACTTGCCGCGGAGCTTCCTTACGGACACAAACGTGCGCTCGAATTGGCTACCACACTGGCCCTGGACCCAGAGGTGATGCTACTTGACGAGCCATTGGCGGGAATGGGTACCGAAGATGTAAGCCGGACAGCTGACTTGATCCGCCGGGTGGCCAAGGGGCGCACCGTGTTAATGGTTGAGCATAATCTCGGGGTCGTCGCTGAGCTATGCGACCGCATCACTGTCCTTGCCCGCGGGGAGGTTCTGGTAGAGGGCGATTACGACACAGTGTCGCAAGACCCTCGTGTTATTGAATCCTACATCGGAGGTGCCACCCATGGCTGAGGCTGCATTCAACCAACACGAGGCACCGATGCTGAGCATTCGTGACTTGCATGCCTGGTACGGCGAAAGCCATGTGCTGCACGGCATCGATCTTGAAGTTCCTGAAGGGCAGGTGGTAACACTGCTGGGTCGTAACGGGGCCGGCAAATCCACGATTCTGAAGTCGATCATGGGTATCGTACCCCAGCGTCAGGGAAGTATCTGTCTTCAGGGAGCCGAGACCATTACCTGGCGACCCTTCCAGATTGCCCGTCAGGGGATCGCCTTCTGCCCCGAAGATCGCGGCATCTATGCCACCTTGAATGTCCTTGAAAACCTGGAGCTGCCGCGGCGTATTAATACCAATGGCCTCACCACCGAGCAGATTCTCGATTTGTTCCCAAACCTACGGGAACGATTACACAGCCCTGGCTCTAAACTGTCTGGTGGGGAGCAGCAGATGCTGGCGATCGGCCGTATCCTGCGTACAGGGGCACAACTGCTGCTGCTCGATGAGCCTACCGAGGGTTTAGCCCCGGCTATCGTCGAGCAGATTGGCGACACCCTTGTCCATCTCAAGGCACAGGGCTACACGATCCTGTTGGTTGAACAAAACCTGCGCTTCGCGATGTCGGTGGCAGACTACTTTTACCTTGTCGACCACGGCCAGGTGGTGACTACCTACGACCGCCAGTCCATCAAGGATAACACCGAGGACCTGCTGGCCCGCCTGGGTGTATAGCGGAGGCATGCCCGCCTACGAGTGGTGACGAAAGTGTGACGGTGAGACGCCTTTCAGGCGCTTGAAGGTTTTGGAGAAAGCAAACGGACTCTGGTAGCCGACCCGCCCAGCGATTTCCTCTACCGGCAGGCTGGTGGTCGCCAGAAGGTGGGCGGCATGCTGCATACGTAACTGGGTCAACTGCTGCATGGGGCTTCGGCCGAACACTTTGCGGCTGATACGGCGCAGGTGCTCGCTGCTGACGTGGGCAATCTCGGCCATATCCTCAATGGTCCAGTGCTTCTCCAGAGTCGGGATCACGGCGTCGAACACCGCCACGATGCGGGCATCGCGACGCCAGGGATCGGCGAATCGCGAAATGTAGCGCTCGATCGTGTCCCCCCACATTGCGCAGCTGGCGGCATCCCCCTGACCCTGAAATACCTCGCTATAGAGCCCGAGTATGGCGTGCTTCATTGGCTCTGGATCAAAGTGTTGCATGATCGGCGCAATGGTTCCCACCACCGAGCGCGGCGCACTGGGCAGATAGCGAACCCAGCAGTACTGCCAACGACTGCCTGGCACGGCATGAAAGGCATGCAGGCCATGCGCCGGTGCAAAGGACATCATGTTTCTGCGCATGGTGCACCATCTTCCGTCGAGCAGCATCCGACCCTCGCCGCCCAAGGAACCGTGAATATAGGCGCCGCTCAGTCGCGTACGAACAATACGATAGGGCACGGCGGCATCGCCAACACCAACGTGTGAAATATGTCGCTCACGCAGTGCCGGACAATCATCCACACGTACGATCCATTGGTGGGTGTCTTCGCCAACAATGTGGGTTTCAGACAGGTACTCGTGCTCTGAGGCCATGGCGGGTTCGCTCATTTTAACCTTTACTGGTAGTCGCAGGACATAGAAGGAAACGGTCTTCCAAAGCTAACTATAACAACAGCTCACAACGAGCATAGGAGATTAACATGTCGACGAAGTCCTCCCTAAAAGCCATTGCGTGGTCGTCCGCCGTCCTCGCCATGGGTACCGCTTGCACCGCTATGGCAAGCAACGGTTTTTCCGACGATGAAGTGCGAATCGGCGTGCTCACCGATATGTCCGGGATCTACACTGATCTCTCCGGTGAAGCTGCGGTCGAAGCAGTGCGAATGGCGGTCGAAGACTTTGGTGGTGAAGTCGGCGGTGTGCCTATTGAAGTCACTTACGGCGATCACCGCAATCGCGCCGATACTGGTGCCAGCCGCGCCCGAGAGTGGTACGACGACGAAGGGGTCGACATGATCAACGACCTCGCCAACTCCGGGGTTGCTCTAGCTGTGGCAGCGGTCGCCGATGAGCGCCAGCGCCATGCCATTGTCAACTCGTCTTCCAATATTGGGCTGACCAACGACTACTGCTCGCCCTACGTGACCCACTACACCTATGACGCTCACTCGCTGGCCCATGGCACCGGTAAATCAATCGTTGAAGACGGCGGCGACACCTGGTTTTTCCTTACCGTCGATTTCGCCTTTGGCATCGGTCTTGAACAGCAAGTCTCCGAGGTGGTGCGTGAAGCCGGTGGCCAGGTTTTAGGGGCGGCCCGACACCCACTGGATACTACTGACTTCTCCTCTTACGCACTGCAGGCCCAGGCCTCGGGTGCCGAGATCATCGGCATTGCTTCCACCGGTGCTGATGCCATTAATGCCATCAACGCCCTGGCTGAGTTTGGTGTGACACCCGACCAGCGCCCGGCGGCATTGCTGTTATGGTATGACGACATCGTAAGCCTTGGCCTGGAAACTGCGCAGGGCTTGCTGCTGACCAATGCCTTTTACTGGGATGCCAACGACGAGACGCGTGAGTTCTCCAAACGCTTCTACGATCGCACTGGCCGTATGCCTAATATGGCCCAGGCCGGTAACTACTCTTCCACCATGCATTATCTGAACGCAGTGAAAGCTGCCGGCAGTGATGATCCCGATGCCGTTTCTGAGCAGATGCGTAAATTGGAAATCAATGATTTCTTCGCCAAAGGCGGGTATATCCGCCCCAATGGCCGAATGGTGCACGACCAGTACCTGTGGGAAGTCAAGGCACCTGATGAGTCTGAGTACGACTATGACTTCCTGCGCCTGGTAGCCACCATACCCGGTGAGGAGGCATTCCAGCCATTGGATAAAAGCACCTGCGACCTGCTCGATCATAACAAGTAGTTGCGAAACTGCCCGGGGATGACTCCGGGCAGTGCTCCCGGGCTAAAACCTTTCGCCTTCTCTGCGAGCAGTTAATTATGGATATCTTTGGTGTACCTGTTCAGGCGCTGTTCGGGCAGCTCATGCTAGGTATCGTCAACGGCTCATTCTACGCCGTCTTGAGCCTCGGCCTGGCGATTATCTTTGGCGTGCTCAAGATCGTCAATTTTGCCCACGGTGCCTTCTTCATGCTGGGTGCTTTCACCGCCTTCTTGTTGGTTCAGTACCTCGGCACCAACTACTGGACCACCCTGGTGGTGGCTCCGCTGGCGGTGGCACTGTTCGGCATGCTGTTCGAGTGGCTGCTCCTGCGGCGGCTGTATGGCCTCGCCCCCATCTATGGCCTGCTGCTGACGTTCAGCCTGGTGCTGGTTCTGGAAGGCGGGTTCAGGGTCGCCTTCGGGTCCTCCGGCCAACCCTTCGCTACCCCTGAGGCACTGCGCGGCACTCTTAACCTGGGCTTTATGATCCTGCCCATTTATCGCCTTTTCGTGATCATTGCGGCGACGCTTGTCTGCGTTGTGACCTGGTTTGTTATTGAGCGCACTTCGCTGGGCGCCAGCTTGCGCGCTGCCACCGAACGCGCAGAGCTGACGCAAGCCTTTGGCATCAACGTGCCGCGCCTGGTGACTTTGACCTATGGCGTCGGCGTGGGTCTTGCAGCCTTCGCCGGAGTGCTTGCCGCACCGATATTCCATGTCAATCCGTCAATGGGCTCGAGCCTGGTGATTATTATCTTTGCAGTGGTGGTGATCGGGGGGCTTGGCTCAATCATGGGGGCCATCGTGACCGGCCTGGGACTAGGCGTGGTGGAAGGCTTTACCCGAGTGTTCTACTCCGAGTTTTCATCGACCATTGTGTTCCTGGTCATGGTGCTGGTGCTGCTATTGCGTCCGGCTGGCCTGTTCGGCCGGGAGGAGGGTTAGTCATGAACCTGCGCTCCCTCGCCTGGCCGCTTTTGATTGTGGTGCTTTTGGTGCTGCTGGCGGTGCCGTTCTTCCCCGAGTGGGTATACTCGGTGTTCGTGATGAAGACACTGTGCTTCGTGCTCTTCGCCTGTGCCTTCAACCTGCTTCTGGGTCATACCGGCATCCTCTCCTTCGGCCATGCTGCCTTCTTCGGTAGCGGCGCCTATGTGACCGGCCATCTGGTCAAGGCTTACGGGGTACCGACCGAGCTTGGCATTCTCGCCGGTGGTCTGGTGGCGGCATTGCTGGGCGCTGTGATCGGTGCCCTGGCAATTCGACGCAGCGGCATTTACCTGGCGATGATCACCCTGGCGATGTCACAGCTGGTGTTCTTCTTCTTTCTCCAGGCCCCCTTCACCGGCGCCGAAGACGGTCTGCAGCGGATTCCGCGCGGCACATTCCTGGGCTTCATTGACCTCAACAACGATACCGCCCTCTATTACGTTGTGCTGGGCATTGTCGGCGCCGGGCTGTGGGTGGTATGGCGAACCGTCCATTCGCCCTTCGGCCATGTGCTGCGGGCTATCCGCGAACACGAGCCGCGTGCTATCTCGCTGGGCTACCCGGTAGCGCGCTACAAGGTGCTGGTATTCAGCCTCTCGGCAGGGCTCTCCGGCATTGCCGGTGCGTTGAAGGCCATTATCTTCCAGCTTGCGGCACTCTATGACGCCCACTGGCACACCTCTGGTGATGTCATCCTGATGACACTGCTGGGCGGCATGAACACTGTGTTCGGACCGGCTGTGGGAGCCGCCATCGTATCAGCCCTCAATCACTCCCTGGATCCGTTCGGCGCCTGGGTCACGGTGATCATTGGCCTGGTCTTCATGGCCTGTGTGCTGATGTTCCGCCAGGGCGTCGTGGGGCAGCTCGCCATTTGGCTCGAGCGCAAGCCGCCAGGCTCGACAAGCAAGGAAAAGCCCCGGGTCAAACCCAACGAATGAACAACCTTCAATCCTAAATAGTTAAGGAGAGCAGCATGGCTCAACTCGATAGATCCACTCTTATGGCCCACTTTCGCGAGATGGTTGCAAAGGGCCAGCCGATTATCGGCGGCGGCGCCGGTACCGGTATATCGGCCAAATGTGAAGAAGCTGGCGGCATCGACCTGATTGTGATCTACAACTCCGGCCGATACCGCATGGCGGGTCGTGCATCGTCAGCCGGCATGCTGGCCTATGGTGATGCCAATCAGATCGTCCAGGAGATGGCACTGGAGGTACTTCCGGTGGTCAAGCACACCCCGGTGCTGGCAGGGGTCAACGGCACCGACCCTTTTGTGATCATGCCCAAGCTGTTACGTGAACTGAAGGATCTGGGCTTCTCGGGGGTGCAGAACTTTCCGACCGTGGGGCTGATCGACGGTACCTTCCGCATCAGCCTGGAGGAGACCGGCATCACCTACGCCGACGAAGTGGAGATGATTCGTCTGGCCCATGAGATGGATATGCTGACCACCCCCTATGTGTTCTCTGCCGAGGAGGCCGTGGCGATGACCAAAGCAGGCGCCGATATCATCGTCGCGCACATGGGGGTCACGTTGGGCGGCACCATTGGCGCCACGTCGGGCAAGTCTCTCGATGAGTCGGTGAAGCTGATCGACGAATGGGCAGCGGCGGCCCGCGCGGTGCGCGAGGACGTGTTGGTGCTGTGCCACGGTGGCCCCATCGCCACCCCCGAGGATGCCGCCTACGTGATGCGCGAGTGCCAGCACTGTAACGGCTTCTACGGTGCCTCAAGCATGGAGCGTCTGCCCACTGAAATCGCTCTCACCGAGCAGATCCGCAAATTCAAGGCTATCTCATAACCATCAATAGGACGAGGAGATCAACATGACCCGGGTATATGTTAGCGCGGTAATGCCAATCAGCCTTGAGCAAGCCTGGCGCGTATTGCGGGATTTCAATGGGCTACCCGATTACCATCCTTTCTTCGCCAAGAGCTATATCGAGGATGGCAAGCCGGCTGACCAGTTGGGCTGCGTACGCCACTTCCACGACCACGACGGCAACGCTATTCGCGAGGAGCTGCTATCCCTCTCTGATCGGGAACACCTGTGTTGCTACCGCATCCTCGACGCGCCGGCGCTGCCTGTGCGTGGCTATGTTTCGGAAATGCGCCTGAAGCCAATCACTACCAGTGGCCATTGCTTCGGTGAGTGGTGGGCGGAATTCGAGGTCGACGACGCAGACCATGACGATGTTGTTCAGCGCGTCACAGACACTTTCCGTCTCGGCTTCGAAGGGGCCGCCAAGCGCGGCGGCTAGGAGGCATGCCATGAAGCCCATCGCTTACCTGATTGGTACCTGCGACACCAAGGCCGCCGAATTGCGTTTTCTGCGCGAGCGACTGGCCGCCGCGGGTGTGACCAGCTGTGTCGTTGACGTAGGAACCCATGGTGATGATCAAGGCGCCGCGGACGTGAGCGCCTCTGATGTGGCAGCCTGCCACCCGGAGGGTGCCGCGTCGGTGTTCGTGAACGACCGCGGCCGCGCTGTGGCTGCCATGGCCGAGGCGTTGCGACACTGGCTGCCGACGCGTCGCGACCTTGGCGGGGTGCTTGGGATCGGAGGTTCCGGCGGCACTGCCTTGATCGCCCCTGCGCTTCGGGAACTGAGTATTGGGGTGCCGAAGTTACTGGTTTCGACCATTGCCTCAGGCAACGTCGCCCCTTACGTCGGCCCCAGTGACATCGCCATGCTCTATTCGGTGACCGATGTGGCTGGCCTTAACCGCATCTCAAGGCGCGTGCTGGGCAATGCTGCCCATGCCTTGGCCGGGATGCTGTTGAACCAGGTACCGGAGACCGGCGCGGACAAACCGGCCATCGGCCTGAGCATGTTCGGTGTGACCACCGAATGCGTCAACCATCTCAGTGCCGCACTGAAGTCGGATTACGACTGTCTGGTTTTTCATGCAACGGGTACCGGTGGGCGCTCAATGGAGAAGCTCGCCCATAGTGGCATGATCGAAGGCCTTCTCGATGTCACCACTACCGAGGTCTGTGACCTGTTGATGGGTGGGGTGTTCAGCGCCGGCGAGGAACGCCTGGATATTCTTGCTCAACGCGCCATTCCTTATGTCGGCTCCTGCGGGGCGCTGGACATGGTCAACTTCGCTGGCCGTGAGACGATTCCCAAGCGATACCGTCAGCGCTTATTCTACGAGCACAACCCTCAGATCACCCTGATGCGCACGACCGCTGAAGAGAATGCCCGCATGGGGCGCTGGATCGGCGAAAAGCTTAACCAGAGCCGGGGGCAGGTGCGTTTTCTGCTCCCCGAAGGTGGTGTCTCGGCGCTGGACGCCCCTGGCCAGCGTTTCCACGATCCCGACGCCGACGCTGCACTCTTCGATGCGCTCGAACAAACCGTTAACCAGACTCCCCAGCGGCAGTTAATCCGCTACCCATTTAATGTTAATGACCCCGAGTTTGCCGCCGCCCTGGTCGAGCACTTCCGGGACGTCATGGCTTCAAAGTCGAGGAAAGTAAATTGAAGAAATGGAACAGAGAAGAGTTGATGACGCACTTCCAGGCCATGGTGGAGCGGGGTGAGCCGATCGTGGGTGGGGGTGCCGGCACCGGGCTTTCGGCCAAGTGCGAGGAGGCCGGTGGCATCGACCTGATAGTGATCTACAACTCGGGTCGTTATCGCATGGCAGGGCGGGGCTCGTTGGCCGGGATCATGCCCTACGGCAATGCTAATGAGATCGTTAAAGAAATGGCGCGAGAGGTTCTACCAGTCACCCAGAAGACTCCGGTACTGGCAGGTGTCTGTGGCACTGATCCCTTCATCTTCATGGAGCCATTTCTGTCGGAGCTCAAAGCGATGGGCTTCGCCGGGGTGCAGAACTTCCCCACCGTGGGCCTGATCGACGGTAACTTCCGCGCCAACCTGGAAGAGACCGGAATGAGCTACTCCCAGGAAGTGGAGATGATCCGCCTGGCGCGCGAGGCCGGGCTGCTCACCACCCCTTATGTCTTCAGTGCCGAGGATGCCCGCGCCATGACCGGGGCTGGTGCCGATATCATCGTCTGCCACATGGGATTGACCACTGGAGGCAGCATTGGCGCCGAAACCGCCATGAGTCTGGACGACTGTGTCGACGCCATCAACGACTGGGCTGAAGCAGCCAGGGCTGTGCGTGATGACATCATCGTGCTGTGCCACGGCGGCCCGATTGCCGACCCGGAGGATGCCGAGTACGTCCTGGCGCGCTGCCCCGGGTGTCACGGCTTCTATGGCGCCTCGAGTATGGAACGCCTGCCGACTGAACGCGCTCTTACCGAGCAGACGCGAGCTTTCAAGAATCTGCGCAGGGGGTGACTCAGAATGGCCTGCCATTGGCACAGCTGCTTGAGGAACAGAGGCTCATAGGCTAGTCGGGTGGCGTTTTCCGGGATAGTGTCCCATGATTGTCCCATCGGTGATGGTTGCCAGCCGATAGTCTCCTGAGTTCGCAAGAGTAAAGGAAGAAGTACATTGAAGGACCTTGAGCAGCACAAGAAAATCGCCGTTCTGATCGACGCCGATAACGCCCAGCTGTCAAAGCTGCCGCTGATTATTGAAGAGCTGTCTTCCCATGGCCACGTGGTTGTAAAACGGGCCTATGGTGACTGGTCCATAGACAGCCTCAAAAACTGGAAAACCGTTCTCAACGAACTGGCGATCCAGCCCATCCAGCAATTCGCCTATACCAAAGGCAAGAACGCCACCGATGCATCGATGATTATTGATGCGATGGACCTGCTTTACTCCTCCAAGTTTGACGCGTTCGCCCTGGTTTCCAGCGACAGTGATTTCACCAAGCTGGCCTCACGACTCAGGGAGTCCGAAATATACGTGTTCGGATTCGGCGAAAAAAAGACTCCGGTCTCGTTCAGAAGTGCCTGCGATGATTTTCTGTTTACCGAAAATCTGGAGTACCCGGAAGAAGTGGAAGCCGCACCTGACGAGCCCACCAAATCGAAAACCCCACGGAAGAAACAGGAAAAACTCCCCGAGGAAGTCGCGCTATTAAAGCGTGCCTGGGAGCAAACCCAGGACGACCAGGGATGGGCAACCTTCTCCGCTGCCGGCTCATTCCTCAAGCGCACACGACCGGACTTTGACCCGAGAACCTATGGCGCCAAGAAGTTCTCTGATTTGCTGGTGGAG
>CAZFPG010000029.1:0-16172 GCA_964521055.1 uncultured Marinobacter sp. | reverse complement strand
CATGGCACCTTCCTCCAGCTCCATTGAGAACTTATCGCCCTCATGATGCCCGCTGACTACCATCTTGTCCCAGTCGAAATCGATCGCCTCCTTCCTGTCCCTGATCAGGAAGCCGGAGAGCTTGTAACGATAGCGCAGGGGGACAACCTGATTGTTCTCCCAGCGGAAAATCAGGGATTCGTCGATATCGGCGATGAAAGATTCCACATCGGTGCGGAAGCTCCAGGTGCCGTCGTCCCGCTGTTCCAGAATGCGGCGGGCACTGCCATTGAGGGAAATTCCTTTGTCCATGGAGGCGTTGTAGCTGATCTCCATGGGGTGGAGCGGGATCTCGTCCGTGTCCTTGCCTTCTGTATCCTGCGCAAGGGCAGCGCCAGAAAGCAGCATACCGGCCAGCAGGGCGGGCAGGACTGAAGCGCTGTATTTCAAAGACATAGGTTTCTCCGGTTGCACAATGGCAGGTGTGCTGCCTGTGGACAGTCTAGCGTGCCTGATGGCTCCCGGAGATGACGATAAGTTTACTCAAGCGGTTGCAGGGGCGCTCTCATCCGGGAGTACCAGGGGCCGGTTCAGGGGCTGGCCATCGAAGACCACGTAGTCGGATCCAAGCTGAATACGTCCTTCGCAGTACCAGCGCACCACGATAGGGTACAGCACATGTTCTTTCTGCTGGACTTTCTCGGCAAGTGACTCCGGGGTGTCATCCGGGGAGACATTGACCTCCGCCTGGGCAATCACCGGGCCGCCGTCCAGTTCTTCGGTGACAAAGTGGATAGACACGCCGTGAACCTTGTCCCCGGCTTCCAGCACGCGCTGGTGAGTATTCAGCCCGGTGTAACTGGGCAGCAGCGAGGGGTGAACATTCAGCATGGTACCGCGCAGCGCCCGCACAAAATCCGTGGTGAGAATGCGCATGAATCCGGCCAGAACGATCAGGTCCGGGTTGTGGCGGCGAATCTCCGCCATCAATGCACCGTCGAATTCTTCCCGGGATCCATAGCGGGTGTGATCCACCGTGAAGGTGTCGATGTTCGCCTGCGCCGCCCGCTCCAGGGCAAAAGCCTGGGGACGGTTGCAGCCCACGGCGACAATCTGGCCCGGGAAGTCGCGCTCCCGGCTGGCGTCAATCAGTGCCTGGAGATTGGTGCCGCTGCCTGACGCCAGCACCAGTATACGAGGAGCATTTACCGAATCCGCCTTCATACCGACAACAGCCCCGGTGCATAGCGAACGGAGGCCGGAGCGGCAGAGTCATCCCCTGCTTCAATCAGGCCAATCTGCCAGACCTTCTCTCCCAGGGCATTCAGCGTATCCAGTGCCAGTTCACGCTGGTTGGCCGGAACGCATACGATCATGCCCACGCCGCAGTTGAAGGTGCGATACATTTCTTCACTGGCAACCCCGCCGGCGTCTTTCAGCCATTGGAAAACCGGTGGCAGCTTCCAGCTGTCGGTATCGATAGCGGCAACCATTCCGTCAGGAAGGACACGGGGAATGTTCTCCGGCAGGCCGCCGCCGGTGATGTGGGAAAGCGCACGAACATCCACCTCGCGGACCAGTTGCAGCAGGTTCTTTACATAGATTCGGGTGGGGGCCATCAGTGCATCGGCCAGGGTTATGTCGCCAATGGTCTGACTAAGGTCGGCGTCGCTGACCTCCAGGATCTTGCGGATCAGGGAGTAGCCATTGGAATGCGGGCCGGATGACCCCAGCGCCAGCAACACATCGCCGGCCTGCACGCGGCTGCCATCAATGATTTCACTGCGTTCCGCCACACCCACACAAAAGCCGGCCAGGTCGTAGTCGTCGCCTTCATACATGCCTGGCATCTCGGCCGTTTCTCCGCCCACAAGGGAGCAGCCTGCCTGTTCACACCCGGCACCAATGCCTTCAACCACCTGGGCCGCCACATCCACGTTCAGCTTTCCGGTGGCGTAATAGTCGAGGAAGAACAGCGGTTCCGCGCCCCCCACAACCAGGTCATTGACGCACATGGCCACCAGGTCGATGCCAATGGTGTTGTGTTTCTGTAGCTGCATGGCCAGCCTGAGCTTGGTGCCCACTCCGTCGGTGCCAGACACCAGTACCGGTTCATTGTAGCCCGGGGGAATGGCAACCATGGCGCCAAAGCCGCCGAGGCCGCCGAGAACTTCCGGACGGCGAGTGCGCGCGGCTGTGTTTTTGATCCGGTCGACGAGTTCGTTTCCTGCGTCAATATCAACGCCGGCGTCACGATAGGTGAGGGAGGGCTTCTGTTCGCTCATGGTGTGCTTAACCGTTTGGACAGTGGGTCAGGCGCCGGATTTTAACAGGTGCGGGGTGGCGCTCCAAATGCAATTGCCATGTTTGGCGCAGTGTGGGTGTTCTGGGGTTGTATTGACTTTCTGCAATCCCGGTTAGCTACTCACACCAGGGGCCTTGGTGTATCCTATGCGCCATTCAGACGAATTGCAGGGTGTTTCATGCCAGACTCAGGAATAATCTCGATGCAGGCAGCGCAGATAGTCCGTCGGTCAGTGCGGCTATTCGGTCTTCTGGCTCTCATTATGGCTACCCCAGCGGCTGCCGTAACAGTTACCGGGCTTTATTCGGTGGAAGTGCCGGTGGCGGGTTCCCAGCCGAAAGATCTGGAGCAGGGTTACGCGGATGGCCTTAGTCGGGTTTTCGTGCGCGTGTCCGGTACCCGCGAGGTGCTTGAAAGCGAAGGCGTCAAGGATTTGCTGGATGATGCCGAGTCCCTGCTGCAGTCCTATCAGTTCCTGCGTTCGGACGGGAATGATCACCGCCTGCGTATGTCGTTTGGTGCTGTCGGGGTCAACCGTGCCCTTGCTTCTGTTGATGCGCCGGTGTGGGGCGCGAACCGCCCTTTGACCCTGGCATGGATTGCAGTCGAGGAACGTGGACGCCGTACCCTGGTTCATGCGGACGGAGAGGACGGTAGCGGGGATGATGAGTGGCGAAAGATATTTGAGGATGCGGCGGTTGATCGGGGATTGCCGGTAAGCCTGCCTCCGGCGGACTACCGCCAGGACCGGGAGCTGTTGTCGGATATATGGGGGCAGTTTACCTCCAGCGTCAGAAGCGCTTCGGAAGATCTCGAACACGACCTGATGTCGTTGGTGCGGGTGAGCCGGTCAGGCTCCCAGTGGCGTGCCGGATGGGTGTTTGATGGCATGGGGCTGGACAGCACGGAGCAGTCAGTGACAGCCGATACCAAAGAAGAGCTCGCTTCCAGGCTTATCGGGCGCTGGGCCGAAATGTTCGCGGATCGCTATGCGGTGGCCGGCAGTGATGTGGGTGAATCACCACAGGTGGATATTGTGGTGCACGGCGTTACCACGCTGTCGGATTACGCCCGCGTGAGTGGCGCACTCAAGAACCTGTCTCCGGTTGTTGAGGCGGGGGCGACCCAGGCCCGGCAGGATCAGTTGAAGCTGCGGGTTGCCTTCTCCGGGGAGATGGAGCAGTTGAAACAGTATATTGCCCTTGAGCCGCGCCTGGTGCCACTGTCTGATGCGGAGGTATCACGGATGCCTTCCGGGGATGAAGATGATTCCAGCGCGGGCGGTGCAGACGAGCCTGTTCAGCAGGCACCGGAAGGTGGTATCGCCCTGGCAGAGGACAGCGCCGACAATGGCGACACGCCCGCCAACCCCCTGTTCGTGTACCAGCCGCTGCTGGTCGATGAGGAGGAGTCTGAACAGGCATTCGAGTCGCTCTACCAGGTGCTGCACTATCGCTGGCAACCCGCCTCAATTGTTGATTCGGAAGACGGAGAGTAAGTTCCGGGTGCTTCAGGGAGAGGGAGGCGTGTCATGATGACAGATCGCTGGCGCTGGATTCCCAATGCCCTGACGTTTCTGCGAATTGTGATGGTTGCCCCTTTCGCGGCCGCCCTGATGGCCAAGGAATACCGGATTGCGCTGGCAATCTTCTTTATTGCCGCGGCCACCGATGCGTTCGACGGTTTTCTTGCCCGCCATTTTGACTGGCGGACCCGATTGGGGGCAATTGCGGACCCTCTAGCCGACAAGGCCCTGCTGATCAGTGCTTACCTTATGCTCACCCTGACTGGCGTACTGCCACCGTGGCTGCTCTGGCTGGTGGTGGGCAGGGATGTTGTGATTGTCTGCGGTGGGCTGGCGTTCCACTATGGCGTTGGCAGGTTTGATCTGCAGCCCAGTATTCCCGGTAAAATCAACACCCTGGTCCAGATTCTGGTCGCCCTTGCGATTATCGTCCTGCTGGCGGGACTTCCCATGCAACCCTGGGTTACTGATGCTGGTATCGTGCTGGTTGCGGCATCTGCCCTGTTCAGTGGCGGGCATTATATCGCCGTCTGGAGCGTAAGGGCCTGGAGGATCAAGAGACAGTGAGTGCTTCGCAACTGGTACTGGGGGTCAAACTGCGTGATGACGCCCGGTTCGACAATTTTCATGGAGACAGGAACGCAGCCGCTGCAACCCGGCTGAGAGAGATCTGCGAGCAGCCGTCTCCGGTACCGGTGGTTGCGGTCTGTGGCGATGCCGATACGGGCAAGAGTCATCTTCTGCAGGCAGTATGCCACCTTGCCGAGCAGCGTGAGCAGGGTGCGGTGTGTGTCAGTGTGGCGGAGCTGTTGCCGTTCGGGCCTGATGCGCTGGCAGGGCTGGAAAACCAGTCGGTCATCTGCCTGGACGACCTGGATCTTGTTGCCGGCCTGGAAAGCTGGGAAGAAGCGGTGTTCCATCTGTACAATCGTGTGAACGATGACGGCGGGCTGATGGTGGTGAGCCTGTCCGGGGTGCCTGGCGAGCTGCCGTTCCTGTTGCCGGACCTGGTGTCACGGCTACGGCACGGGCTGACGATTCAGCTGGGAATAAACCGTGACGATGACCGCCTCAGGATTCTCATGGCCAGGGCCGAGCAACGGGGGCTGGTTCTCGGTGATGACGTGGCGGCGTTTATTCTGAAGCGGGCGCCGCGAAAGCTTGCCGATCTGTTGGCGATACTGGATCGGCTGGACGAAAATTCATTGCGCGCCCAGCGCCGGCTTACGATCCCGTTTGTGAAGTCGGTGATGGGCTGGTAGGGCGAACAGATACAGGGAAAAGGTCGGGGGAATAACATGAGACGAGTAGTGTTCAATCAGAAAGGTGGTGTTGGTAAATCCAGTATTACCTGCAACCTGGCTGCCATCAGTGCCGCCAGGGGCAAGCGCACGCTGGTCGTCGATCTCGACCCCCAGGGCAACTCAACCCATTACCTGCTGGGCAAGCCGGCCAGTGAGCTCAAGGACACGGTGGCGGACTACCTGGAACAGACTGTGGCGTTCACGGTGTTTAACCGCCGCGCGGACGAGTTTGTTCACGCATCACCGTTCGACAACCTGTTTGTCATGCCGTCCAGCCCGGAACTGGACTTCCTGGAGCGCAAGCTGGAAGCCAAGCACAAGATCTACAAGCTTAGGGAAGCGCTCAGGAAGCTGGAGGAGTCCTTCGACGAGATCTATATCGACACGGCGCCGGCACTGAACTTCTATACCCGTTCGGCGCTGATCGCGGCGCAGCGGTGCCTTATTCCCTTCGATTGTGACGATTTCTCCCGGCAGGCGCTCTACAGCATTCTCCACGAAATCCAGGAATTGCAGGAAGACCATAATGAAGACCTGGTGGTGGAAGGTATTGTCGCCAACCAGTTCCAGCCCCGCGCCAGCCTGCCCAGGAAGCTGGTTCGCGAGTTGATGGACGAAGGGCTTCCCATGCTGCCTGTGCGGCTGTCCAGCTCCGTGAAGATGAAGGAGTCCCACCAGAGCCGGCAGCCGCTTATTCACATGGCACCGAAACATCCGCTGACACGGCAGTATGAAGACCTGTACCGGGTACTTCACGGGGAAGCTGTCGAACTGGAACCGCTGGCTGACTGAGAGCAAACCATGGCAAGACAGTCAGACCATACCGCCCGCGTGGCGGACAGCCTGCTGCAGATAGAAATGGAGTTACGGCGAATCGGTGCCTGGGAAGCCGAGCCGCCGCCAGATGAGGCACTGCAAAGCACGAAACCGTTTGCGGTGGACACGCTGGAGTTTACCCAGTGGCTCCAGTTTGTGTTTGTCCGTCGCATGAAGGTAATGATTGAGAACGAGCACCCGTTGCCACAGGTCTCCGGGATGGCACCCATGGCGGAGGAACATTTCCGGGGCAGGAGCGAGCCCGGTGACAGCCTTATCCGTGAGCTGGAGGGGATGGACCGGCTGCTTTCAGGGCAGCCCTGAGCATGGAGACCCTGGGCGTTCAGCCGGCGCTGTCCAGCCGCATGGACAGGTCCACAGCCCTGACATCCTTGGTCAGCGCCCCGATGGAAATATAGTCCACTCCCGTTTCCGCTACCGGTACCAGTGTCTCGCTGTTGATGTTGCCGGAAGCTTCCAGCTTTGCAGCACCGCCGGTGCGAACAACCGCCTTACGCATGTCATCCAGTGAAAACTCATCCAGCATGATGATGTCCGCCCCTGCGGCAAGGGCCTGTTCCAGTTCATCCGGATTTTCAGTTTCCACTTCCACTGGGCGGCCGGGAGCAATGCGGCGAGCCTCGGCTATTGCACTGGCAATCGAGCCGCAGGCAGCGATGTGGTTTTCCTTGATCAGGAACGCATCCCACAGGCCGATGCGGTGGTTATGGCAGCCTCCGCAGGTTACCGCGTACTTCTGGGCCAGCCTCAGGCCGGGCAGGGTTTTTCGGGTATCCAGCAACTGTACGCCGGTGTGGGCCACGCGCCGTGCATATCCGGCGCAGGTGGTGGCAACGCCGGAAAGCATCTGAAGCCAGTTGAGCCCGGCGCGCTCGGCGGTAAGCAGGCTGCGGGCAGGGCCTTCCATCGTGAACAGCAACTGGCCGGGACTGACTTCGTTGCCGTCTTCAACCTTCCAGTCCAGGGTGACCTTGGGGTCGACCTGCCTGAATACCTCCTCAACCCAGGCCCGGCCTGCAATGGTTGCGGTTTCGCGGGTAATAACCTGCCCCCGGCTTATCCGGTTCTCAGGTATCAGCATGGCGGTTATATCACCGTCCCCGATATCTTCCCGCAGGCTTTGGGCGACGGTTTCAATGCGGGACTGGCGAAGCGGTTCGGCTGGGATCATGGTCGGGTTTCCGGTGGCTCTTTTTGGGTCTGGGTAATGCCTGAGCCATGCGAATGGCCAGGAGCGATGATTCTAAAGCCCGGCAGGATATTCGCCAAACAGAAGTGGGTCAGAATGCTAAACTGTGACGGCCATCACTTAAACACAAAAGGTGACAAATTCTGACACAAGGTGACGTGGGTAAGGCCTAAGATGTGCAATAACACAATTCTCCAGTCACCGTCCGGAGTAGCCGAATGGCGCAGGATAACAAGGTTGTAAGTCTCAAAGCCCAGAAATTGCCGGACAGGTTTTCCCTGCCAGGCTCGCTGGTGCGCCTGCGTGACGTATCTGGTCAGTCGCTGAAATCAGTCCTGTCCGGTTTTTTCGACAAAGCGGATGATGCGCTTTTCGAGTTGGCGGACAAGGCCGCTACCAATCAGGATCAGACTGCCTATTTTGACGCAATGCGTGAACTGAGAATGCGGCGCAAGAACATGACGGTCTCTGTTCTGCAGTATGTCAGCCGTGCCTTCAATGAAATCGGATCCTTCAAGCCCGGCGGCGGTAGTGGCAGCCTGGATGAAGTGGATCAGGATTCTCTGGCCTTGGTGGATCACTCCGAGCTGGAACAGCAGGTGGCCATCGATAATCTGATTAACAAACTCCGTAACCAGCACGCTGAACTGATTCGCCTGCTGAATGTCCGGGTCTCTCACCTGGTGCCCTCTGCAAAGCTCGATGACAGCCAGATGCCCCTGAGCCCGGAAGTGATCTGTGGCGGTGTCGCGGAGGCCTGTGCCGACCTGGAAATCGACATTCGGGCGAAACTTGTGGTGCTGAAGCTGTTTGATCGATTGCTGGTTGGCGTTCTGGGTGATGTCTACAAGGATGCGAACAGAACGCTGATTGCCGAGGGCGTGCTGCCTGACATGCGTCGCGCGCCCACCGGTGGCCGGTCGCCTTCCGGCCGAACCTCACCTGGCACCAGCCAGGGTGGCGGTCTGCTTTCGGCGCGCCAAGGCGCCGAAGCCGGCGGGCCACTTACGGCGCCCTCGGACGATGTCGGTGCCACCTTCTCGGAACTCAGCGCGTTGCTGCACCAGGGGCAGGGTGGCACTGCGAGCATGCCTTCCGGAGGTGCGGGGTTGCTCGATACCGGTACCCTGATGTCGCGTTTGAGCGACATCCAGGCGCAATCCATGAATTGGGGGCAGGGAGAAGTTGTGCCCCTGTCGGAGCAGCTCCAGCCTGTATTTCGGGCAGAATCGGGGGGAAGGCTCAGTGCCGGTCAGGTAGATAACGATGTCATCAACCTGGTTTCCATGCTCTTTGATTTTATCCTGGAAGACCGTCAGCTCCATCCGGTGATGAAAGCAGTTATAGGGCGTTTGCAGATCCCCGTTCTGAAGGTGGCGCTGAGTGACAAGAACTTCTTCAA
Source organism: uncultured Marinobacter sp. (assembly GCA_964521055.1). Taxonomy (GTDB): domain Bacteria; phylum Pseudomonadota; class Gammaproteobacteria; order Pseudomonadales; family Oleiphilaceae; genus Marinobacter. Next base: position 7,631 of record CAZFPG010000029.1, on the reverse strand, counting down.
CCGGGGCGGGCACCCGGTCAGAAAACTCCTCAACGAGCTGGCCATGTCAGCCATTGGCTGGACTGAGAAGAAAGCAGGCCAGCGCGATCCCCTGCGGGAGAAAATTGAATCCGTCGTTGATCGTGTACTGAATGAATTTACCGATAATGTGGAACTGTTCAGTGAGCTGCTGAATGATTTCGGCCATTTCATGGATCTGGACCGCCGCCGCAGGGAACTGGTTGAACAGCGTCTCCGTGACGCGGAAGAGGGCCGGGCCAAACAGGAAAGAGCGTCGAAGGCTACCGAGACCCTGTTGAGCGAACAGATGTCAGGCCGGGATCTGCCGCCCCAGGTTGTCACATTGCTGAATGAGGCCTGGTCCAAGTACCTGCAGTGGGTTGTCCTGCGCGAAGGCGAAGACAGTGAGCGCTGGCAGTCAGCGGCGTCGTTGACTCGTCAGCTGGTCTGGAGTGTGGACCCGAAGCCGGTTGAGGACAGCACCCGCGGTGAATTGCTGAGGGCAATCCCCGGCATCGTGGACGGCTTGAGGTCGGCATTACAGGAAATAGCCTGGGACCCGTTCGCCACAGATGCAGCCATTCGCGATCTGGAGCTGGCTCATGTGGACGTGTTCCAGCGTCTGGTAACCACGGCCCGGCGCCAGGCACCTGCCGAAGAATCGGTGCAGGAAAAAACCGTGGAGGCTGAACCTCCTGCCATGGCTCCGGAGGAGTCACGGAAAACGGAACCGGTACCCCAGCCACAGCAGGCGCCGGAACCGCTGGAGGCCGTTGAATCCGCCGTGGTGGCTGACGAAGCGGTCAGTGCAGAGCCTGTTGAAGCTGAAGCGACAGAGGCGGACAGCGGCCTCGATCCGCAATGGCTGGCCCGTGCTGACAGCCTCCGTGTCGGCTCCTGGATCGAGCTGATCCGCGATGGCAGCAAGACTCGCTGCAAGTTGGCCGCATTCATCAAGGCAACCGGCAAATACATTTTTGTCAATCGCAGTGGTGCGAAAGTGGCGGAGTACCAGCGTGAGGGGCTGGCTTCAGCCCTGGCTGCGGAAGAAATTACCATGCTGGACGATGGCCTGATATTCGACCGTGCCCTGGAGTCCATCATCGATAACCTGCGCAGCAGTCGCAAGGACTGACCAGATAGCAAGGCAGGCCACTTTGTGCTTCAATCACAGGCATTAAAGTAACACTGGCGGGCGAAATCTGACGTCCGCCACCGGCCCGCTGGAAACACATTGTCTGAACCAAACACATCCCACTGTTCTTCTGACCCGTCTGAAGCCCCCTCGTCGATGCTGCGCCGCACAGGGCGCGTGGCGGGAGCCAGATGGTGTCCTTCACCCAACTTTGGTCCGCGTCCGGACGGCGCGGGCATTTCGCTGCTGGTGGTTCACAACATCAGTCTGCCACCAGGACAGTTTGGTGGTGACGCCATTGAGCAGTTTTTCTGCAATCAGCTTGACCCTTCTGCCCATCCCTACTTCGAGACCATTGCTGACATGAAAGTGTCGTCCCATTTGCTGGTCCGCCGTGACGGCTCGCCAGTGCAGTTTGTCAGCCTGTTGGATCGGGCCTGGCATGCGGGCCGGTCCTGCTTTCAGGGGAAAGAAGAGTGCAATGATTTCTCGATCGGAATTGAACTGGAAGGTGCGGATGATGTTCCCTACGCCGACGCCCAGTACGACACTTTGGTGGAACTGTCGCGGCTGATCATGAGCGCCTGGCCGGAAATAACTCCGGAGAGAATCACCGGCCACAGTGACATCGCGCCAGGCCGCAAAACCGACCCCGGGCCTGCATTTGACTGGTTTCGCTACCGGCAGATGCTGAACGCCGGTCTGCAGACGGAGGGCCAAAGCTGATGACACTGGTGTTGTTTCTTATCGCCTATCTGACCAGGCGCAAGCTGGATGCGGCAAACACCTGGTCCGGGGATCCACTCTGGCGAGCGGCCTTTCGCTCGGGTGGTCAGACGCGCCCGGGCAAGGAATCGGTGAAGTGGAAAGGGCTGCTCATGATCGCCGTGCCTGCGATATTGCTGGCTGTTGCCGAGCGATCTCTGGAGGATATGGGGTGGCGGGTCGCCGCCTGGCCCATCGAGATTGCTTTGCTGGTGTTGCTGATGGGCGCACCGGGATGGCGTTCCACGCTGGACGCCTACAGCAGGGCCTGGGCCAGGGGTGACATGCAGGCGGCCTGGCACCACGTGAAGGATAGCCTTCCGGCAAGAGAGCGTGGTGTGGCGGCCTCTCCGGACGAGATGCACATAATACTGTCGCGCACCCTGATAGTCAGCGTCTTCGAGCGGTTTTTCCTGGTTGCCTTCTGGTATGTGGTTGGCGGGGTGGCAGCGGCGTTTCTTGCAAGGGGCGTGATCGCATTACGGGACCACTGGCCACAGGCGGCAGCACGGCCCGGCTTTGCCACGCTGGCGGAGGTGCTCAACTGGTTGCCTGCCCGCTTGCTGTCGTTCACCTTCGGCCTGGCCGGAGACCTGGCAGGCTGGGTGGGCGAGGGCAAGCGTGTCCTGACAGGGGTGATGCTGAAAACCGATCAGGTATTGATGGGAGCAGCAAATGGTGCCTTGACCGGTTATGCGCTGGACCCGGAACGATTTTCAAGAATTCACCCGGACGAATGGGCAAATTATGGCCAGCGCAGCCTGGATGCCATCCGGGACCTGCTGAACCGCAGCATGCTGTTATGGATCTGTATGTTGGCGCTGCTGGTGATCGCGGGGGTTATATAAGGTTGATATTTTAATAAAAATTACATTTCTACGCCGAAAAACACTCAAGTTTGTAGTACTTTAGTCGACAATATAAACAATAGAATTAGGTTTCATTATTTCGACGCCTTGTGTGGGGGTACACGTGAACCAGCTTATCAAACCTGCAGTGTCGTTGATGAACCGGCTGCCGATGTTCTACAAGTTCAGCCTGATCAGCGTTCTGTTCCTGCTGCCTATCGTTGCCCTTTCCTGGCTGGTGATCAGCGAGTTGAACCGGTCGGTGGAAACCATGACCCGGGGCGTTGAGGGTCTGGAGCAGCTGGAGAAAGTTGATAGTCTGCTGGAGGCGTCGCTCGAGTACCGTGATTTCCGCTCACCGGGAAAAACCAAGGACGATGACGAACTGCTTGCCAGATCTGACGAAGCCGGCGAGAGAATTGAACGTCTTCTGCAGGAACTTGCGGGTGCTGAAGCGCAGTTCGACACATCGGGTAACTGGGCCGAGCAGATCGCAATGTTGCGTGAAGAATGGCAGAAGCTGAAGTCCACCGACAGCTACCAGGGCAATATCGATCCACAGTTCAAGTACTATCAGGAGTTTGTCCAGAAAGTCCGGGCCATGTTGTCCGCCACCATCGAGATTTCCGGACTGGGCCAGGATGCATCACGGGAAAACCTGCTGTTACTCGGGCTGGTGCGCGAAGCGCTGCCGGATGCCGAGAGCATTATCGGGCGCGCCCGCTCGTTTGGTACCTTTGCGCTGGTGGAAGGGCAGGTGGGCTACAGTCTCAGCGATGTGCTTAACGAAATCTACGATGAGTTGACCAATCGCTCCTCACTCCTGGGCCCTTCGCTTTCGGTTGCGATTGATGCATCGCCGACACTGGCGGATGAAACCGGTAATGCGATAAGAGGCATAGAGGGGAGCCTGATTGAAATCCGCGACGAGCTTGATACCAATGTGATCACTCCCATGCGCCTGGAGTTGCCGTGGCAGGACTTCAACAGCATGATCGAGGATCAACTGGTTCATTACGATGCCTTTACGGCCGGCATTTTCGATGTGGTCAGCGATAACCTGAATGCCCGCCTTGACGGGGAGATTCAGCAGAGGCAGTTCATTATTATTGCCCTGGTGATCGTATTGCTGGTGGTGGTGTACCTCTACGTGGGCTTCTTCATGTCGGTACGTACGGCAATAAACCGCTTCAGCGAAGCGGCCCGCAACGTGGCGGCCGGCGACATGACAGCACACATCGAACTTGATAACCGTGATGAGCTGGGTGAGCTGACAACGGAATTCAACAGCATGACCGACCGGATTGCAGAGCTGATCCGCTCCGTCAGCAGTACCACGTCCGATGTCGACCGCCAGGCAACCCGGGTTAACGATACTGCAGCGGCCAACAGCGAGGCAGTGGCCCGCCAGATGGAGGAGTCCGGCCAGATCAACGAAGCCATGAGCCAGATGGTGGAGGCGGTCAATGAGGTGACCGAGAGCGCCCACCGGGTGTCAGACAGCGCCGGTACCGCGGAACAGGACACTGAAAAAGGGCGGGAAGTGGTTGCTGATACGGTTGAAACCATTAACCGTCTGGCTACCGAAATTTCCGGTGCGGTTGACGTCATCAACCGGGTGAATGCCGACAGTGACAACATCAGCCAGGTGCTGGTGGAAATCAAGGCAATTGCCGAACAGACCAACCTGCTGGCGCTGAACGCCGCTATCGAGGCCGCCCGTGCAGGAGAGCAGGGCCGCGGGTTTGCGGTGGTTGCGGATGAGGTGCGGTCGCTGTCCCAGCGCACCCACAAGTCCACGGAAGAAATCGAAGGCATGATTTCCCGCCTGCAAAGTGGCGTCAAGGATGCCGTTGCCGCCATGACCAACAGCCATGACGTGACGGAAACCACAGTCAGGAAATCCTCTGAAGTGACCGAGGCATTGGACCGCATTGCCCAGGGTATCTCGACCATCGTGGATATGAGCCATCAGATTGCCCAAGCGGCGGAGGAACAGTCTGCCGTGGCGAAGAACGTGAATACCAACGTTGAGCAGATCAGCGTGCTGGGCCACAAAACGGCGGACAATGCCGAAGAAACCCTGGCATCCTCCCGCGAGATGTCCCAGTTGACAGCCTCATTGCAGCGGCTTGTGGAAGCCTTCAGGGTCTGATCGAAGAAGCTGCCAGCCGGTGTATCTGTTGCGTCAGCATCCGGTTCACCGGCACATCAATTCCATGTGCCTGCCCCCTCTGCGCAATGTACCCGTTGATGAAATCCACTTCCGTGGTACGGCCCTGTTGTCGGTCACTCAGCATGGATGAGGTATTGCTGGCTGTGCTTTGGGCAACCGCTTCTATGCGCTGGCGAATCCTGGTGGGAGCTAACGGCCGACAGCCTTCGGCTGTGAGGACAGCCGAAATTTCTGCACACAGGGCATCAATGTGCTCCTGGTAGAACGGGCTGTCCAGGATCTCGCCGTTGCGACAGTTGAGAGTGGCGGTAAAGGCATTGATGCCGGCATTGATCACCAGCTTGTCCCAGAGCCTCTGATGGATGTCGGTTTCGGCGTGGATGGTCAGCCCGGTGGAGGCAAGAACCTGTACCACTGGGTCCAGAAGCGGTTGTGCGCTGTCGGTAAGGGCCCCAACCCAGGTTTCTCCTTTCCCGGCATGAACGGTAGAGCCGGGCTCGGGGCGGTTGGCGCCTTCTGTGGTGCTGGCTGCAAGAACAGGCCTTTGTGGCCACCGTTCCGCCACTGCCTGCTGGCTTCCCATGCCGTTTTGAAACAGCACAACGGGCATTTCGGTTGGCAGGTCGGGTAGTCGGGATTCAAGTGCACAGAGCGTATCGCCGGCTTTGGTGGTGACCAGTAGTAAAGACGGATGTTGTGCGGGCCTGGCCAGCCAGGGAACGGTCACAGACAGGACTGAGCCATCGAATCGCTGAAGCCTGTAGCTTAGCGGATCTGCGCTGGAAACAGCCGTGGAACTGTGACGGGGTAAAAATGCCACCCTATCGCTGGGCAGATATCCCGCCCAAAGCTGGCCGAGGGAACCGGCCCCGAGAATGGCGATTAGACCATTCCCGGGAAGCTTATGGTTCTCTCCGCGACCGCTCATCGGGTTTACATGGCCTCAATGGCAGCCCGCTGCTCAGTCAGGCGGCTCATGCTGCCCTGGGCATCCCGGAGCTTGTCTTTCTCTTTTTCCACCACGTCGGCCGGGGCTTTGGCGGTGAACTTTTCATTGCCGAGCTTGCCTTCCAGTCGACTCACTTCTTTCTGGAGGCGCTCAAGTTCCTTGTCCAGACGCTTGAGTTCCGCATCCTTGTCGATCAGGCCGGCCATGGGTACCAGCACTTCCATCTCACCCACGAGTTGGGTGGCAGACATGGGGGCTTCGCCCTCGCTGAACCACTCGACGCTTTCCAGTTTGGCCAGGGACGCGAGGAACTGCCGGTTGTCGTCCAGCCGGCGTTTGTCTTCCGGGTCCTGTCCGCGAAGTAGCACCGGGATGGACCTGGCCGGGGAAATGTTCATTTCGCCACGGATATTCCGTACCGCAACAATCACGCCTTTCAGCCATTCGATATCGGCGGCAACGGCAGTGTCCTGCTTGCTTTCGTCCGGCTGGGGGAAGGGTTGCAGCATAATGCTGTCACCGGTTTTGCCGGCCAGTGGTGCGATACGCTGCCAGATTTCCTCGGTAATGAACGGCATGATCGGATGCGCAAGCCGGAGCACCGCCTCGAGAACACGAACCAGCGTACGGCGGGTGCCGCGCTTGGCGTCGGCGCTGGCGTTGTCGTCATTCAGTACCGGCTTGGAAAGTTCCAGGTACCAGTCGCAGTATTCGTTCCAGATAAACTCGTACAGGGCGTAGGCCGCCAGGTCGAAGCGATACTGGTCCAGATGACGGATCACATCCTGTTCGCAGGTCTGCAGCTCACTGATGATCCAGCGGTCCGCCAGGGACAGCGCCACTGGCTCGCCGTTAACGCCGCAATCCTCGCCTTCGGTGTTCATCAGTACGTAACGGGCGGCATTCCACAGCTTGTTACAGAAGTTGCGGTAGCCCTCCAGGCGCTTCATGTCCCAGTTGATGTCACGGCCTGTGGTGGCCATGGCCGCCAGGGTGAAGCGCAGGGCGTCGGTGCCGTGGGCGGTGATACCTTCCGGGAACTCTTTCCTGGTACGCTTGCCGATCTTCTCGGCCAGCTTGGGCTGCATCAGGTTGCCGGTACGCTTTTCCAGCAGGTCATTCAGTTCAATGCCGTCAATCATGTCCAGCGGGTCGATCACATTGCCCTTGGACTTGGACATCTTGTCACCATGCTCGTCGCGGATCAGGCCGGTGACGTAGACGGTCTTGAAGGGTACCTGGGGAGTACCGTCTTCGTTCTTCATGAAGTGCATGGTCATCATGATCATCCGGGCAACCCAGAAGAAGATGATGTCGAAACCGGTCACCAGCACATCGGTAGGATGGAAGGTCTTCAGGCGCTCGGTGATTTCCGGCCACCCCAGGGTGCCAAAGGTCCACAGGGCGGAGCTGAACCAGGTGTCCAGAACGTCTTCGTCCTGGTTCAGTTCCAAGTCGGCGGCCAGGCTGTGCTTCTGGCGCACTTCGGCTTCGTTGCGGCCGACGTAGATGTTGCCCACGGCATCGTACCAGGCGGGAATACGGTGGCCCCACCAGAGCTGACGGGAAATGCACCAGTCCTGGATGTCGCGCATCCAGGAAAAGTACATGTTCTCGTACTGTTTGGGCACGAACTGTATGCGACCGTCTTCCACGGCTTCAATGGCCGGCTTTGCCAGGGTCTTGGCGTCCGCGAACCACTGGTCTGTCAGCATCGGCTCGATAATCAGGCCGGAGCGGTCGCCGCGGGGTACGCTC
>CAZFPG010000028.1:0-16391 GCA_964521055.1 uncultured Marinobacter sp. | reverse complement strand
ATTTCTGAGGCATCGGAGGCAATACTGTCGTGCCTAATAATATCTGGCATCAGTGTCTGGAAGTACTCCGGGACGAGTTTCCCGCCCAGCAATTCAACACCTGGCTTAGACCCTTGCAGTCTGATCACCGCGAGGGTCAGTTGATGCTGTTTGCGCCAAACCGCTTCGTGATGGACTGGGTGAACGAGAAATACCTCAGACGAATTGAGGAAGTATTGAAGGACCTTCACGGTGGCCAGGCCCCGCTGGTGAACATGAAAGTCGGGTCGGCACCCAGAACAGCAGACCTGGTGGTTCGGTCTGAAACAGCGGTTAACGGCGCGGCGTCCGAACAGGAAGCGGCCAGCACTGTGACGGAAGAGGAAAAGGGCATTGCAGCAACGGTAAGTCCCCGGTCAGCTAAGGCAGGAACCAGTGATAGCCGCCGCCCGGTGCAGGTGGAGGGGGACATCAAGCACCAGAGCTTTCTTAACGAGGGCTTCACGTTTGATACCTTTGTGGAGGGTAAATCCAACCAGCTTGCCAGGGCAGCGTCCATGCAGGTTGCGGAAAACCCCGGTGGCGCCTATAACCCGTTGTTTCTGTACGGTGGCGTGGGTCTTGGTAAAACCCACCTGATGCATGCCATCGGTAACGATATCGTTCGTCGCAATCCCAGGGCAAAGGTAGCGTATCTGCGCTCAGAACGTTTCGTGGCGGATATGGTCAAGGCGCTGCAACTGAACGCAATCAACGAGTTCAAGCGTTATTATCGGTCTGTGGATGCCCTGCTGATTGACGACATACAGTTTTTTGCCCGCAAGGAGCGTTCCCAGGAAGAGTTTTTCCATACCTTCAATGCGCTGCTTGAGGGCGGGCAGCAGGTCATTGTGACCTGTGATCGGTTCCCGAAAGAAATTGTGGATATGGAAGAGCGGCTCAAGTCGCGATTTGGCTGGGGCCTGACCGTCATGGTAGAGCCACCTGAGCTGGAGACCCGGGTAGCGATCCTGATGAAAAAGGCTGAGCAGGTTAACGTCAAACTCAGTAGCGAAGCCGCTTTTTTTATTGCCCAGAAAATCCGTTCGAATGTTCGGGAGCTAGAAGGGGCGCTTCGTCTGGTGATAGCGAATGCTCACTTCACTGGCTCCGAGATCACGCCGCCGTTTATCCGTGAAAGCCTCAAGGATTTACTGGCGCTGCATGAAAAGCAGGTGAGCATTGATAATATCCAACGCACGGTGGCGGAGTATTACAAGATCAAGGTGTCCGATCTGCTGTCAAAACGCCGCACCCGTACGGTTACCCGGCCAAGGCAGGTGGCCATGTCCCTTGCCAAGGAGCTGACCAATCACAGCCTGCCGGAGATTGGCGATGCGTTTGGTGGCCGTGACCACACCACGGTTCTGCATGCCTGTAAGAAGATTGTGGAACTCCAGGAGACAGATCCCGGAATCCGCGAGGATTATCAGAACTTTATGCGGTTGCTTACAACCTGAGCGGTTCTGTGAACAACCAACAAACATTCACCTTCCAATAAAAGAATGCTGAGTGCCATGAAACTGACGATCAGCCGAGAATCCCTGCTTACCCCGCTGCAATCCATAGCTGGCGTGGTAGAACGAAAACAGACCATGCCGGTGCTGTCCAACGTGTTGCTGGTGGCGGAGGACAACAGCCTGACGCTGACCGGCACCAATATGGAAGTGGAGCTTGTGGGCCGGGTATCACCGGTGCATGTGGACCAGCCCGGGCGCATTACCGTTCCGGCGCGAAAGCTGTCCGACATCTGCCGCGCACTGGGCGAGGAGTCGCCTATCGAACTGGCACTGGAAGGTGATCGTCTGCATCTGCGGTGCGGCGCCTCCCATTTCACACTGTCGACCTTGCCTGCGGAACACTTCCCCAATGTTGAGGACGAGGCAGAAAGCTTCCGGCTCGAGCTCCCCCAGAAGGAACTCAGCCGCATGTTTGATGCAACGGCTTTTGCCATGGCGCAACAGGATGTCCGCTACTACCTCAACGGGTTGTTACTTGAGGTGGATAAGGACCATGTGCGCACGGTTGCGACCGATGGCCACCGCCTTGCCATGGCGCACTTCGACCTGCCCACCGGATGCCCTGAACCGCGCCAGGTGATTGTGCCCCGCAAGGGTGTGCTTGAGTTGTCGCGGCTTCTGGACGATGTGGAAACGCCAGTGACCCTGGTGATCGGAGACAACCATCTGCGCGCCACTGTCGGAGCCTACACGTTCACCTCCAAGCTCATTGAAGGCAAGTTTCCCGATTACAATCGGGTTATTCCCCGTGGCGGCGACAAGATCGTGCTGGCGGACAGGGGAACGCTTAAAAATACCCTGCAACGCGCCGGCATTCTTTCCCATGAAAATATCCGCGGTGTGCGGCTGAATCTCGCACCCAATGAGCTGCAGGTGTTTGCCAACAACCCGGATCAGGAACAGGCCGAAGACGCGCTGCCTGTGGAGTATCAGGGCGAATCACTGCAAATCGGATTTAACGTAGGCTATCTGGTGGATGTAATGAATGCGTTGGAGGAAGACCAGGTGAAAATTACCCTGGCCAACCCCAACAGCAGCGCGTTGATTGAAGCCCAGAACGACAACCGTTGCCTTTATGTCGTGATGCCCATGCGGCTTTAAAAGGCAATGTTTACAGGATAAAGGAAGATACATATGGGAACGGTGACGAATAGCCTTAAGGGTGCCTTTCGAATCGGCCAGACACTGTCGGTACTCGGCCGCACCGGTGCGAATTGGGTTCGTGGTGATCGTCCGCCGGCTCCGCGTCTGCTCAGGCAGACGTTCGAGTCCCTGGGAGCCACTTATATAAAACTGGGCCAGTTCATTGCCAGTTCTCCCACGTTCTTTCCCAAGGAATACGTGGAGGAGTTCCAGTATTGCCTGGACCGGACCCCGAACCTTCCGTTCAGCGTGATCAAGGAGATTATCAGGGAAGAGCTGGGGCGCCCCATTGAAGAGGTGTACTCCGATATTGATCCGGTGGCCCTGGCTTCAGCGTCTATCGCACAGGTACACGCTGCCAGGCTGGTCACCGGTGAAGACGTTGTGATCAAGGTACAGAAACCCGGTGTGGAAAATATCCTGCTTACGGACCTCAATTTTCTGTACCTTTCAGCCAGGATTCTGGAAACACTGGCTCCAAAGCTGTCCTGGACATCTCTGTCCGGTATTGTTGAGGAGATCCAGCGCACCATGATGGAGGAATGCGACTTCATCAAGGAGGCCAACAATCTCAAGGTGTTCCGGGATTTCCTGCTTAATACCCACAACGAGGATGCGACCGTTCCTCTGGTGTATGAGAGCTGCAGTACCCGCCGGATTCTTACCATGGAGCGCTTCCATGGCGTACCGCTGACGGACCTGGAGAGTATCCGGGGTTATGCGCGGGATCCGGAACGGACGTTGATCACTGCCATGAACACCTGGTTTTCGAGCCTGACCCAGTGTGAGTTTTTCCATGCGGACGTCCATGCCGGCAACCTGATGGTACTGAAGGACGGACGTGTCGGCTTTATCGATTTCGGGATTGTGGGTCGTATACGTCCTGACACCTGGCAGGCCGTCAGCGATTTTATTTCTTCGGTGATGGTCGGAAACTTTGATGGCATGGCAGACGCCATGATCCGTATCGGTATTACCCATCAGAAGGTCCAGGCCGGTGAACTCGCAAATGATCTGCGACGCCTGTATCAGCAGATGGATAAGATGGTGCCGGACGAAGTACCGTATCAGCCCGACCAGGCGGAGGATGATGTAAACAACATCCTGATGGATATGGTCCGGATTGGCGAAGGCCACGGCCTTCACTTCCCGAGGGAGTTTGCGTTATTGCTCAAGCAGTTTCTGTATTTCGACCGTTACGTCCACATATTGGCGCCCGAGATGGATGTCTTTATGGACGAGCGGTTGAACATGCTGCATTAATCGCGTTCATCCACAGGGTTTTGTACACTGGGGCAGCGTTGCTGATTGGCACGCTGCCTTTTTTGTTCCGTCTCTATCAGGCTGATGACTTATCGTGACTTATGGCGCTCGTTAAACTGCAAACGGAACATTTCCGAAACCTGTCGCCTGCGCCAGTCAGCTTCTCTCCTTCGACCAACCTGCTTTTCGGCGAGAATGGCAGCGGTAAAACCAGTGTGCTGGAGGCTATTGCGTATCTGGGCCTCGGTCGATCGTTTCGCGTCAGCCGGCACCAGGCGGTAGTCAGTCATGGCCAACAGAAGCTGACGGTATTTGGTGGTCTGGATTCGGGCATGGCCGAACGCAACGACGAATCGTCCAATGGGCTTAGTCACCGGGTCGGCATTTCCCGGGATGTTTCGTTAAAGGAAACGACACTTCGTGTTGATGGCGAGGCGGTTCGCAACCTTTCGTCGTTGGCCCAGCATTTGCCGGTTTCGGTTATTGATCCGGGGGTTTTTGATATTGTTGCCGGTGGCCCCGGTAAACGGAGGCAGTTTCTTGATTGGGCAGTGTTCCACGTGGAACCTTCTTTTGCCGCTACCTGGCAACAGTGTCAAAGAGTCACATCACAGCGGAATCAAATCCTCAGAACTGGTAGAATAGATGACGCTCTGATGAAGGTCTGGGACTCACAGTACACGGAGTTGGCGGAGCGTCTGACGAAAGCACGGAAAGATACCTTCCGTCTGTTCACCAACGCTTTTGATAGCCTGCTTGGCGAGATCGACGCGCCCTGGGTAGATGGGCTCAAGCTCGATTTTTTTGCAGGCTGGGATCGGTCGCAGTCGCTGTCCGATGTGCTGAAGGCCCATAGGGAGCAGGAACAGAAAATGGGTCATACACTGTACGGCCCGAATCGTGCGGACATCAGGCTGAAATTCCAGGGGCGCCCGGTAGCGGAAACCTTCTCCCGGGGGCAACAGAAGACACTGGTCATATTGATGAAGATTGCTCAGGGAATGGTGCTGAGTGATCTGGGTAAACAGGTCACTTTTCTGCTGGACGATATCAATGCAGAACTGGATGTGGGGCACCGGGCAATGCTGGCCCAGAAGCTCTACGAATTACGATGTCAGGTGTTTCTGACATCGATAGAGCCACCCCGGCCTGAGGAACTATGGCAGAACACCATGCCGGAATACAGATTGTTCCACGTGGAACATGGAAAATTGACGGAAGAATAGAACAAGGCCCGGATGATCCATCTTCATTCCTCTGCAGCAGAGGTAATGGCTTCAGGCCGGGAAATCACCCTTCAGGAGTGCCCTAATGAGCGAATCGATTTACAATTCCTCCAGTATCAAGGTATTGAAAGGACTGGACGCGGTGCGGAAACGGCCCGGTATGTACATTGGTGATACCGATGACGGTACCGGTTTGCACCATATGGTCTTTGAATTGGTGGATAACTCTATTGACGAAGCGCTCGCGGGGCACTGTTCTGAAATCGGGGTGATCATCCACCCGGACGAATCAGTGACCGTCAAGGATAACGGCCGGGGCATACCGGTTGACCTCCACGAGGAAGAAGGTGTGTCCGCCGCGGAAGTCATCATGACGGTGCTCCACGCCGGCGGTAAGTTCGACGACAACAGCTACAAGGTCTCCGGCGGCCTGCACGGTGTTGGGGTTTCCGTGGTAAACGCCCTTTCCTCTTCCCTAACTCTGACCATCCGCCGTGATGGCAAGGTGTATGAGCAGGTCTACAATGGCGGCGTTCCGAAGGCGCCTCTGGGTGTTGTGGGCGATACTGATGCCAGTGGTACCAAGGTTCACTTCATTCCCTCGCCTGAAACCTTTACCAGCATAGAGTTCCACTGGGATATTCTGGCGAAGCGGCTAAGGGAACTGGCGTTTCTGAACAGCGGTGTGCGCATCCGCCTGCAGGATGAACGTTCCGGCAAGGAAGAAGTGTTCGAGTACGAGGGTGGTTTGCGGGCTTTTGTTGAGCATCTGAATGCCAACAAGACACCAATCAACCGGGTATTCCACTTCATCAAGGAGCGGGAAGACGGGATTGTTGTTGAAGTGGCCATGCAGTGGAACGACGCCTTCCAGGAGAACATCTATACGTTTACCAACAATATTCCACAACGGGATGGTGGTACCCACCTGGCCGGTTTCCGCGCCGCCCTGACCCGCTCCCTGAATAACTACATTGAGCATGAAGGCCTGGGCAAGAAAGCGAAGGTCAGCACCTCTGGTGATGACGCACGGGAAGGGCTGACGGCCATTATCAGCGTGAAGGTTCCGGATCCCAAGTTCTCCTCCCAGACCAAAGACAAACTGGTCTCCTCTGAGGTTAAGACGGCTGTAGAGCAGGAGCTGTATCAGTCTTTCGCTGATTTCCTGCAGGAACAGCCAAATGAGGCGAAGCTGATCGTCAACAAGATGATTGAAGCTGCCCGTGCTCGTGAGGCTGCCCGCAAGGCACGGGACATGACTCGCCGTAAGGGGGCCCTGGATATTGCCGGCCTGCCCGGCAAGCTGGCCGACTGCCAGGAAAAGGACCCCGCCCTTTCAGAACTGTTCATTGTGGAGGGTGATTCCGCCGGTGGCAGTGCCAAACAGGGTCGTGACCGCAAGACTCAGGCTATCCTGCCACTCAAGGGCAAGATCCTGAACGTTGAGAAGGCACGTTTCGACAAGATGCTGTCGTCCGCCGAAGTGGGAACCCTGATCACCGCCCTGGGTTGTGGCATCGGCCGGGAAGAATTTAACCCCGAGAAGCTCCGCTACCATTCCCTGATTATTATGACCGACGCAGACGTGGATGGCTCTCACATCCGTACCCTGCTGCTCACCTTCCTGTTCCGCCAGATGCGGGAAATCATTGAGCGTGGCCATGTGTTCATTGCGATGCCTCCGCTTTACAAGGTCAAGCGCGGCAAGCAGGAGCAGTACCTGAAGGATGAAAAGGCCAAGGAAGCCTACCTGACCCAGACCGCCCTGGAAGGCGCCCAGCTCTATGTAAATCCGGAAGCGCCTGCCATCAAGGATTCCGCACTGGAAACCATGGTCAAGGACTATCAGGCGGTTATGGCGATGATTGATCGCCTGTCCCGGGCCTACCCCGCAAAGGTGCTCCAGCAGATGCTGGACAATGTCACCCTGAAGCCGGAAGACCTGAAGAGCGAAGAATCGGTTGCGCGCTGGGTTGCCCGCCTGGGTGACGGCCTGCAACTGGATACCCGCACGGGCACCAAGTACACCTTCTCGGTGGAAAAGGACACAGAACGGAACCTCTACCTGCCGAAGGTGGTGATTTACGTCCACGGGATTCCCCACAATCATGTCTTCAGTCACGAGTTCTTTGAGTCTTCTTCCTACGCCGCCATCGCTCGCATGGGCGAAACGCTGGACGGCCTGATTGAAGAGGGTGCCTATATCCAGCGGGGCGAGCGCAAGCAGACCGTGCTGTCTTTTGCCGGAGCACTGGACTGGTTAATGAAGGAAGCCCAGCGTGGCCTGAACATCCAGCGCTATAAGGGACTGGGTGAGATGAACCCGGAACAGCTGTGGGAAACCACCATGGATCCGGAAACACGTCGCATGATGAAAGTGACGATCGAGGATGCCATTGCTGCAGACCAGATCTTCACAACGCTGATGGGCGACGATGTTGAACCGCGCCGCCTGTTCATCCAGAACAACGCACTGGAAGTGACCAACCTGGATATCTGACGGCAGGATATGACAGTCTCAGGCTTGCCCTGAGCTGTTGCCAGAGTGAAAAAAACGCGGCCAACTGGCCGCGTTTTTTGTTTTAGTTCAATGGGTTATGAAACTTTGGCGAGTTTTATGGATCCCGTCGGCCGGATGTTGAGTCTGACGATTTATCGTTGTGTTTGGCTGCCAGATGGGGTGCCATCACTTCTTCTAGGGTATAACCGGTAAGCCGACGAATGGAGCGCCACAGGTAGTAGAAAATGGCGATCATCATGACCATGGAAGGAATGGCAATCATTGGATAGCTTACCAGGGTCATCCGTCCCAGCTCCTCATTGAAAGCCTGGGTGCCGGACGGGCTGGTGACAATCCACTTGGCCAGTATGAAGTTCATGATGGACGAAAACAGGAAGGTCAGGCTGAAGAAGTAGCTGGCCTTGAGCAGCCGCGCCTCGAACTCTTCCTCGCTTCCCCTCTCCTTCAGTACCGACTGGATCTTCTCCACATCCAGTACCGTAGGGTTGTAGAGCAAGGTTCTCACCAACGGGTATCTGGTGCGGGTGGAAATGAGTACCGCTATGCCAATCACAGCGGGAACGGCGGCTTCCTTGATTGCCAGCCAGCCTGCATCCAGCTCCATCAAGCCGATGCCGCCGGTGAGTCCCACGCTGATGATGCCCAGTACTGCGATAAAGTTGTACTTGCGGTAGCGCACCAGTTCGAACAGACCCCACCCCATGGGGAATGCCAGGCCAATCAACAGGGCCATGACACTACCCAGGTATTCATCACCGCTGAGTTTCATGAGAATGACTGAGGGGATTATGATGCTGACAAGCAGGTCCACCCAGGGCCTGGGTTTATGAGTCGGTCTTGATTGGGTTTCCGGGGAGGTCATAGATCAGCCTGATGGTTCGGGGAAGCGATGCCGGTAAAACACCAGCATACCGAAAAACTCTTCAGGCAGTATACGATGAAACCACCACTAACCGAAGGATAGTCGACCAGCCTGCCCTCCTGGCCGGGCTGGTCGATGGTCAGCGGTTGTCAGGCATCAGAAGGTGCCGGAAGTGGCGTTGTTCGAGTCTTCCCCACCGGTCTGGACCTGGTTATTTGACCCCGACTGCCATTCCAGCTGGGCATCCGGGTCCGTTTCGCTACGCTTGATGCACTTCCATTCGATACTGGTATTGGCTGGCATATCGAAGGTACCGCTCCATGTGGGATAAGCAGTCGGATCAAGTTTGAGTGCATCCGCAGGGGACCAGTTGCCAAGGGCTGAATGGTCGCCGGTGACATAGACGCTCTGGCCCCAGGCGGTGTCACCGTTCCGGCATTCGAAGGCAACGGAAGCCAGACCGTCCCCGGGTGTTTCCTCTTCCGGCGGGGTTCCCCCGTCCGGGTCGCAGGGCGCTCCCGTATGCAGTGCCACAGCTCCCATGGCGGGTACATCTGGCGAGACCTGCCCGTTCTGAACGGTGATGCAGGCCCCGTCTCCGGCGATGTTGCGATAATTACCATCGGCCAACCCGGTGCCGAAAGTGCGGGACAGCTCGCCACCTTCACGGTTGATTGCCACGAAACCACGGTTACCACGGCTAAAGGCGATCTGATTGTTACCGTTATCCCACCAGCCGTTGACACCCTGGCCGGTGGTTTCCTTGCGAAATGCCACCATATTGGCAATGGAATCCCAGCGATGCTCGCACACCCAGGCTGAGCCACACTGGTCAGAACCGTTCTGGTAGACCCCCTGTGCGGGTGGCCCCTGCTCGCTGTCGGAAAACTCATAACTGGACATCACTTTGGGATAGCCGTAGGGCCAGGCCAGCATGAATACATTGGCCAGGTTGTATAGGGAGCCGTCCTTATACGTCAGCACATTGCTGCCCCCGGCACCATGGCCTCGCTGGTTGTCGTGGTTATCGGTAAATACCACCGCATCGCTGCCGGCGAGGAATCCCCAACTCTCACCAAAGGCATTCAGATCAGCCAGCCGCTGGTTGTTGAACACGTCACCGATGGAGGCACTGTAGCGGAACTCGGTAACGTCCGAGGTATTGGTGTATTCCGACGCACTCACGGCTTCACCACCCAGATCAATAACTTCCTGGAATACATACAGCGGATCATCAACCTGGTTGACGATGGCACCAATGTCTTCCGGAGACATGTGTTTGGCGGCATCCACACGAATGCCTTTTACGCCCAGTGAGGTAAGCTGGTTGAGGTAACCGGCCAGGGTATTGCGCACATAGGTATTTCCGGTATCCAGATCGGGCAACCCCACCAGCCGGCAATTGCGGACGCGCCAGGGATCCGAGCTGTAGTCGTCGCTGTTGATACTGCATTCCTGGTGGAAATCGTTACTGCTGTAGCTGGGGTAGGTCAGCGTGTCGCTACTGTAGCTGGAGCCGGCTGTGCCCGTACCTGCGCCACTGGCGGTATGGTTGATCACCGCGTCCACGTATACGTCCACGCCAGCGGCGTTGCAGCGGGACACCATGTCGGCAAACTGGTTGGCATCGCCACTGCGGCTCTGGAGCTGGTAGCTGACCGGCTGATAGCGTGTCCACCAGGCATCGCCCTGGATATGTTCCTGGGGGGGCGACACCTGTACAGCACTGTAGCCTTTGGGCCCGAGAACCTGTTCACATTCCGTAGCGACGTCGCTCCATTTCCATTCGAACAGGTGAACAAACGTGTCCGCCTGGGCGGTATTGAAGGGTAACGCCAGTGTCAGGCCGAGACTGACACCGGTTACCATGCGTTGAACAGAGATCATTGTGTGCTCCTGTTTTGTATTTGTTGTGGAGACCATCCGACTGCCAATGCCGCCCGGCGGACGCCATATGCAGATGTCCATAATCAACATGAAGTGTTCAACTGTTAGTCAAAACATCCTTGCCTTCATTAAACAGGGAGTAGCCAGGGGGAGGAGTTTGGTAATTTATGTCGTGTGTGACGATGTGTCATGTAACTGAAACACGCCAACTGACGGGATAAGTTAAGCTTGCAGCGGTTATCCGACGAGCCTTCCAGGAGGGAGCATGAAGATCGTAGCGTTCTACAGCCTCAAGGGTGGTGTGGGTAAAACTGCAGCGGCTGTGAACATCGCCTACCTCGCCAGCCAGGCCGGTATTCCCACACTGTTGTGGGATCTGGATCCCCAGGGTGCAGCAAGCTGGTATCTGGCGGGTACTGAGGACATCAAGGGCCGGAAACTGGCTGCGCTGATGGACGGCAAGACGCCGATTGGCAAGTTCATTCGCGCCAGCGCCTACCCCAACCTGGACTTTATTCCTGCCCATAACAGCTTTCGTAATCTTGATGTCCGGCTGGACAAGGACGACAGCAGCAATACCCTCAAGAGCTGGTTGGCGCCGTTGTCAGAAGAAACCAGCCTTGTGGTTTTGGACTGCCCGCCATCCATGTCACGCTTGTCGGAGCAGGTTCTGAAAACCGCCGATGGCGTGTTCGTGCCGGTAGTGCCCACCTGGTTGGCGTTGAACAGCTGGCACCAGCTTCAGGCTTTCGCGAAGGACAAGAAGCTCAAACCCGGGCGTTTGCACCCCTTCTTCTCCATGGTGGACCGGCGCAAGAGTCTCCACCGGGAGATGGTGATCCATCGAAAGCAGCACCTTGATGGCGGGCTGAATGCCATCATTCCCAATGCCAGCATCGTTGAGCAGATGGGCGACAGTGGCCAGCCGGTAGAACTGATGGACCGGAACTCGCCTGCTGCCGATGCCTATCGG
Source organism: uncultured Marinobacter sp. (assembly GCA_964521055.1). Taxonomy (GTDB): domain Bacteria; phylum Pseudomonadota; class Gammaproteobacteria; order Pseudomonadales; family Oleiphilaceae; genus Marinobacter. The sequence goes on along the minus strand of CAZFPG010000028.1, from coordinate 4,978 downwards.
CGCTTGTGGAAGGAACTTCGCAAACTGCTTTAGCGGCAGGATACGGCCATAAAAAAACGCTGATCAGCAAGACACCGATCAGCGTTTCTCTATACAGGCACCGGCAGGGCAAGAGATCCCTGCGGGTAAGGCCTTCAGCCTACTTCTTTCAGCGCCTGCTCCACGATACCAAGGCCTTCCTCAAGGATCTCGTCCTCTATGGTTACCGGCATCAGGAAGCGGATGGTATTGCCGTACATACCGCAGCTGAGCAGGATCAGGCCGTTTTCCTTGCATTTCCCGGTCACTGCCGCGGCAAGGTCCGCCCTTGGCTCCTGGCTGGTCTTGTCAGTGACCAGTTCGATGGCTGCCATGGGGCCCAGGTTGCGGACGTTGTCCACGTGAGGAAACTGCTCCTGCCACTGATCAAAGCGCTTGCGCAGTTTCTCGCCCAGGCGCTGGCTCTTGCCCAGGATGTCTTCTTCCTTGAACACATCGAATACCGCGAGGGCTGCCGCGCATGCCGTCGGGCTACCGGTGTAGGTACCACCCAGTGAGTTCGGGCCGGAAGAATCCATGACCTTGTCGGTGCCGACAATGGCGGAAATCGGCATACCGTCGGCCATACTCTTGGCCATGGTCATAATGTCCGGCTCAACGCCACTGTGCTCAATGGCAAACATTTTTCCCGTACGGCCAAAGCCGCTCTGAACCTCATCCGCAATCATCAGGATGCCGTTCTCATCGCAGATCTTGCGAATCTCTTTCAGAAAGCTCGCTGGTGCGGCGTAGAAACCGCCCTCGCCCAATACCGGTTCAATCACGATAGCGGCTGTGTCCTTGGCTGGCGAGTCCGCCTTCATGGCCATCTTCAGGCCGCGAAGCGCCTCGTCTTCGCTGACACCGTGATACGGCACCGGATAGGGAGCGCGAAAGACGGTTCCCGGCATGGGCCCGAAATCGGTCTGGTAGGGCGCGGCTTTGCCGTTCATGGCCATGGTGTAGAACGTACGGCCGTGATAACCACCGTCAAAGCAGATCACGTTGGTTTTACCCGTTGCCGCCCGGGCGATCTTCATGGCGTTTTCAAGCGCCTCTGCACCGGAGTTGGCAAGCATGACCTTGGCGTGCCCTTTTACCGGAACCACTTCGCTGAGCTTCTGTGCCAGCTTCACATAACCCTCATAGGGCATGACCGTCTGGCAGGTGTGCATCAGCTTGTCCAGCTGTGCTTTCACCGCCTCGACGACCTTGGGGTGACGATGGCCGATATTCAGTACACCGATGCCACCGGCGAAGTCGATCATCCGCTTGCCATCCGCATCCCAGAGTTCGGCATTGGTCGCGTGGTCGGCGAACTGCTCGTTGGGGCTGGCAGCACCCGCCGCGACATAACGTTCTTTGAGTGCCTGCAATTCTTTGTTCGTCACTTTGCCTCTCCTCGAATTCGGTTTGGTCCTGTCAGCATACACGAAATGGCGGCCCGGTTTGAAAACCGGACCCTGATGTTTCTACGTACTCCCAGCCCCGTTGTCTTCCCGGAACTGGAGTTCTGCCAACCGCCGGTACAGCGGATTCCGTGCAACCAGGTCGTCATGGCCGCCAATATCCTGAACAATGCCTGCATCCAGGACAATGATACGATCGGCGTGCCTCACGGTGGCAAGCCGGTGCGCAATCACCAGCGTCGTCCGGTCCGACATCAGCCCCGGCATCGCCTGCTGGATCAGGTGTTCGCTTTCCGCGTCCAGCGCGCTGGTTGCCTCATCCAGTAATAGTATAGGTGCCTCCGCAAGCAATGCCCGGGCAATCGCCAGCCGCTGCTTCTGTCCGCCAGACAGCCCCAGCCCTGTGTCACCCAGGTGGGTTTCATACCCTTGTGGCAGTTTGCGGATAAACTCATCGGCATGGGCAATGCGCGCAGCCTCCACCATGGCCTCGTCGCTGGCCTCCGGGCGGGCGTAGCGAATGTTGTCGGCAATGGTGCCGTGGAACAGCGCGGGGTTCTGGGGAACCAGCGCAAAACAACGGCGCAGGTCATCCAGTGCCACCTGGCGGCTGTCGGTATTGTCGATCAGGATCTGCCCCTTGTCCGGATCGTAGAACCGCAGCAGCAGATCAAACAGTGTCGACTTCCCCGCACCGGAAGGACCAACGAGAGCCACGGTTTCCCCCGCGCGAATGCTCAGGGAAAGGTCTTTCAAAACCTCGATGTCCGGGCGTGAGGGGTAGGAAAAGCTCAGGTTGCGGATGTCGATATCGCCTCGAATGGGCTCGGGTAGTACCTGGGTAGCATCAGTTCCCATGGCGATTTTACTGGGCGTCTGCAATAACTCGAAAATGCGCGCCGCCGCCCCGGCTGCCCTCTGCAGCTCGCCGATCACCTCACTGATAGCCCCTGCCGCCAGGCCCACCAGCAGGCTGTAGAACACAAACGCGGCCAGTTCCCCGGGGCTGGTACGCCCGGAAATCACATCCAGCCCGCCAATCCAGATCACCACCCCAATGGCGCCCATCACCAGGGTAATGGCGATGGTAGTCAACCAGGCCCGCTGGCGAATCCTCACCCGCGCAATATCGAAGGCATTTTCCGCTACACGGGCGAAGAACCGGCGGTCATGGGGCTGGTGATTGAACGCCTGCACCGTCTTGATCTGGGTAAGGTTCTCCCCCACGTAACTACCCACCTCCGCGACCCGGTCCTGGCTCAGCCTGGACAGCTTCCGGACACGGCGCCCGTAAACCAGAATGGGAATAATCACCAGCGGAAAGCCCAGAATGATAACGCTGGCCAGTTTGGCATTGGTCACGAACAGCAGTATCAGCCCGCCTACCAGCATCAGTGCATTGCGCAGGGCAATGGATACCGTAGAGCCAATGACGGATTGCAGCACGGTGGTATCGGCTGTAAACCGGGATTGAATCTCCAGTGCACGGTTCTGCTCATAGAAACCCGGGTGAAGGTCGATCAGGTGGTTGAATACCTGCTTGCGAATATCCGCCACCACTCGTTCGCCAATCCAGGACACCAGGTAAAAACGGGCAAAAGAGCCGATCGCCAGGCCAATAACCAGCACAAAAAACAGGCCTACGGCTTTGGACAACATGGCCGGGGACTGAGTCGCCAACCCCTGATCCACCAGTATTCTTAACCCCTGCCCAAGTCCAAGTGTGATGCCAGCCGTAAATACCAGGGCCACAAGGGCGCCAGCTATAGCCCTTTTGTACGGACTGATAAAATCGACGACCAGTTTAAGAGCCCTGCGGTGACGAGTGTTGATGGTGTGCCTCCTGATTGGCGGTACGGTAAACTCTGGCAACGATACGGTTTGAACTCTGTAAAAGACCTATCATACATCCGGGCAGAGCACACGTGGGTGGCAGGGTCTTCCGGGACCGTCAAAAGCCATGGATGGCTTTTGTCGAGCGTACAGGGACGTATTTACAGCGTGTCCCGGAAGACCCTGCCACCCACGCGCGCTCCCCAACGATGGAGTTATTCTCGACAGACTGTAGGTCGATGTGATGGTCTCCTCCCCTCCTAATCGGCGTCGCGATGCGCCAGGATAGGGAAGGAGAAATTTCCTATCAGAAATGAGGGGAGGAGACCATGACCAAGCTTACAACGATAGGGATTGACCTCGCAAAGAACACCTTTGCTGTGTATGGGTTGAGACCGAAAGGCCAGTGCGGCTGGAAGCGCAAAGTGCGCCGCCATCAATTGCTTGAGCAACTGGCGCGGTTGGAGCCCTGTACAGTCGCTATAGAGGCGTGTGGCAGCTCCCATTACTGGGCTCGTCAGATACAAGCATTGGGGCACCAAGTTGAGCTTTTACCGCCACAGCACGTCAAGGGGTATCTGCGGGGCCAGAAGAACGATTACAACGACGCCCAGGCTATTGCTGAGGCCTGCGAGCACGGACGGATCCGCCCTGCGCCGGTCAAAGATGTTGAGCAGCAGGATGAGCAGGTACTGCACAAGCTGCGCCGTGGCGTGAGTAAGGATCGGACCCGAGTGAGCAACCAGTTGCGGGGACTGCTGGCTGAGTACGGCGTGATTATCCCCCAGGGGCTAGCAGCCCTGCGTCGGGAACTGCCCCGGGCCCTGGAAGATGGCGATAATGAGCTGACTGAGCTGAGTCGGCAGTTACTGAATCGCCAGTATCAGCATTTTATGAAGCTGGAAGACGAGCTGGCCTGGTACGACGAGCAGGTGCAGCAGATGGCGAAACAGGACGAGACCTGTCAACGCCTGCAAGCGATACCGGGTATTGGTGAGGTGGTCGCCAGCCTGTTAAAAAGCTGGATGGGCGATGGCCATCAATTCCGTCGAGGCAGAGACGCCGCGGCGGCACTGGGACTGGTACCCCGTCAAAACAGCACCGGTGGTAAAGACGTTCTGTTAGGGATCAGCAAACGAGGTGACCCGTACATGCGGGCCCAACTGGTCCATGGAGCCCGGGCGGTGGTAGCTCGGGCCGATCGGAAAACCGACCGGCTAAGCCGATGGATCCAGCGGCTGAAGGCCGAGCGAGGGTTCAACAAAGCCACGGTGGCGCTGGCCAACAAGTTGGTCCGAATCGCCTGGGTGGTTATTGCGCGAGGCGAGCATTACCGGCCACCAGAGCAACGGATGGCTGGATGAGTTATTAGAAAGAAGGTGGCATAGACACGCCACGCCCAGTAAACGATTAACGAGGTTATCCTTCCCTCAGGTTGCGAGGGTCACAGCGATCGATGGCATAACAGGTCAGACCGGCCTGCCGAAAACCTGATAAATCCGAGGGCCCCAGAGGCCGTTAGGTCGATAAGGACGGCAGGCGCGGATCTTCCATCAAGGCCAGAGGCGACACAGCCGCCTCGCTAAACAGGCCGGATATACGGGCGCAAACCTGTCCCTGACATCGAATGCTGAGACCTTGCAAACGGGGAGGAGACCATATACGGATTAGTGGGGTCAGACCCCAAGACATTTCGCCAGGTGGATTGCACTGGGGTC
>CAZFPG010000027.1:0-16666 GCA_964521055.1 uncultured Marinobacter sp. | reverse complement strand
ATTGACATCCGCCGCCGCATTGGCCGAAGACTCTTCATTGACTGAAGAGCCCTTACCCGACGACAAACCAACAAATTGCAACTGACTCATAAACTCGCCCTCTGACCGGACCAAACCCCGGCCCGTACCAATCGGATGGATCGTTTGGGCAGAACCAAGCCAGCACTGTGCCAACTTTAATTTTTGTTTATATTTCAAATGGAAGGAAAATCAAAGAAAGGACAGATGACGGGTTTACGTCACCTGAAAACGACAACGGCGCCGCAGGTTACGAACCTTTGACGCCGTCTGGAACTCTTTTTTGGGAAGGCTTCTCGACAGTTAGAGGCGTGCAGCCGTCAGACTTTTCCAGGATTGACTGAAACCAGTGATGGTTTCAGTCAATCGCACAGGGATGTGCTCGTAGCGTATCCTGGAAAAGTCTGACGGCTGCGCGCTTACTCCGAAGCCCAAAAAACGACAAAATCAGCCCTCCTCGGACTCCTCATCCCGAAGCCCATACTTCCGCACCTTCTCCACCAACGTCGTCCGCCGAATCCGCAACTTCTCCGCCGCCCGGGCCACCACCCCCCCGGCCTCATCCAGCGCCTGCTGGATCAACTGCTTTTCAAGACCGGAGAGGTAATCCTTCAGGTCTATGCCATTCACCGGCAACAACGCCGGCGCATCCAGCCCGACCAGCCCCGGAATACCCGACGGCATCCCGGACTCCTCGACCGGGCGGTTTTCATCGTAGTCGTCCACGTAACGGAACTTCTTGGGCAGCTCCTGTACACCAATAACTCCGTAAGGGTGCATGATCGCCAACCGCTCCACCAGGTTCGCCAGCTCCCGGACATTCCCGGGCCAGTCATGACGGCACAGGCTCATGATCGCCGCGGAATTCAGCCGCAACGAACCACGCTTCTCCTTCTCCATACGGGAAATCAGCTCGTTAATCAGCAGTGGAATGTCTTCCACCCGCTCACGCAGGGCCGGCATCTCGATGGGAAACACATTCAGGCGATAGTACAGGTCTTCCCGGAAATCACCGCTTTCGATCATGTTTTCCAGGTGCTTGTGAGTGGCCGCAATCACCCGTACATCAGCGGACTGGGTACGGTTGCTACCCACGCGTTCATAGGTGCGCTCCTGCAGTACCCGCAGTATCTTCACCTGCATGTTCAGCGGCATATCGCCGATTTCGTCGAGGAACAGCGTGCCCCCCTCGGCCAGCTCGAAGCGGCCAACCCGGGAAGTAATGGCGCCGGTAAAAGCCCCTTTTTCATGGCCGAACAGCTCACTCTCCAGCAGTTCAGCGGGAATGGCGCCGCAGTTGACCGGAACAAAGGGCTTGTCGCGTCGGGCAGAATGATAATGCAGGTTGCGGGCCACCACTTCTTTGCCGGTGCCGGATTCACCGGTAATCAACACGCTCACATCCTTGTCCGCCACCTGCTCCATCAACTGGCGAACCGATTGCACCTTCCGGCTGGTACCCACGAGGCTGCGGAAAAGCTGCAGCCCCCGCTGCTGGCCACGTTCCCGGGAACGGAGAAACTGGTCGCGGTAAATCTGGGCACGATAAAGGGAGTCAACAAACTTGGTGTAGTTCAGGGGCCATGTCATACGGGCGATCACCCGGCTGGCGTGGTCCTCGGGCAATGCGGTCAGGCTCGGGTGGCCGACCATCAGCACAGGCACACCCTTGACGGCCTCACACACCGTCGAAATGACCTTCTGGATACCGGCATCTTCTCCATTTACTACAACAACGGAGACATCCTCCAGGGTCTCGGAATCGCCGCTGGCAAGCAGCGAGTGGGCGTCCTGACCAACGACAAGGTCTTCCTCGCCAATAAACTCAAGTATGGTGGCGATATCACGTTTTCTTGAATCGTCCTCGCTAAGCACCAGCACTTTATTATTCTTCGACATTCAAACGAATCTCTTGCGGGGATTTGTGACCGGTATTTAAGACTGTAAGCGCCCCGGAGTCAATTTTATGACGCTATTTGGGCCGACTTGAGGAGACATTCTGATAGGCTTTTGCCGCGCTTCGGTTCTTGTTCACTTCCTTGAGGGCTTTCTGGGCTTCAGCCTTGGCTTCGTTTGCCGAAATATTGGCACGATCACAGAATGTCTGAAGCGTTGCCAATCGTTCCCGGACCGACTCCGGGTTCAGGTCGCCCGCCTCAAGGGCGGCCATCACCGGCTCGATGGTGGGCTTGACGAGTTCATTCAGGCGGGACAGTTCTTCCCAGTTCTTCTCCGCAAGCGCGGTTTTCAGATGCTCCACCAGGGTATCCACTGCTTCCAGCTGCTCCGGCACCGACATAATGGCTTCTCCAGTATTGCTTTGTGGCCCGGACAATGGCCGGGGTTGCAGGGCCCCGGCCACCACGGAAATCAGCGACGCGCCGCCCTGCGGGCTGCTGAAGCCGAGAACTGGTTGCCGCGGAATCCGGGGCTGAAATCATAGGCCGGGAAACCATTATCCAGACCATCGATATAGTAACGTTGCGCCTTGAGGTCGTACGTCATCTCCATGGTAGTCCAGAACACCGGCTCACTGTAATAGCTGATGTTGTGGGCCTCGGATACGCGCCAGAGCTCTCCGTCCCGGTCATATTCCTCAGTGGCGAGAATCTGCCAGCTGTCCTCGTCCACATAGAATACCCGGCGGGAGTATATGTGGTTGATACCAGTACGCAGCTTTGCTTCCACAACCCACACCCGATGCAACTCGTAACGGGTCAAATCCTGATTGATGTGCTTTGGACGAATGACATCGTCCGGCCGGACATCTTCATCGTGAAGCCTGTAGGCATTGTAGGGTACGAAAACTTCCCGCTTGCCCTTCAGTTCCCAGTTGTACTGGTTGGGGGCCCCGTTATACATGTCCTTCTGGTCAACAGCTCTGAGCGATGAGGAATTGGGCAGGTCGGTTTCATAGGCCAGGTTTGGCGACCGGCGCAGGCGCCGCGAGCCAGAGTCATAGCGCCAGGCCAGCCGGGGCGAGCGAATCTGGTCAAGTGTTTCGTGCACGAGGGTTATGGTACCGGCGAGGTTGGAAGGCGCGATGGTGTCGGTTTTCAGGTAAAAAATCTTGTTATCAATGTCCTCCAGATCCGCACCCCGGCGGCTGTAGGCAAAAAAGTAGTCGTACTGGTTCACCACCTGGTTATAGGAACCGTTCACCTGGGGAGTTGCCGATGAACTCCTGAACGAAAGTTCCTCGCCACGGTAACGCAGAATATGGTTCCAGATGACCTCGAGCCCGTTTTCCGGAATCGGGAATGGACTGGTCATAATGGTGTCCCGCACCCCGTTGCCATTACTCAGCAGCTCTGCGGTGAGTGCATTTTCCCGGGACTTCTCGTAAACATCCTCCGGAAAGGCCGCCGTGCGACGGGTCTGGTAAACCGGCATCATGAAATCCGGGCCATACTGCTCCAGCATCCGGATATGGCCTTCAGTCAGCTTGTCCCGATACAGGTCCACGTTATCCGCGGTAATGACGAACAGCGGCTCATCCTCCGGGAATGGGTTGGTCTCCACCTGCCCCGGCTTCCAGTCAGCGGGTGGCCTGGCCAGCCCACCGGTCCATTCGGGAATGCTACCCGACGCATTGGCCTTTCTCTCCGCTCCAACCGGGGTGAGTTCGTTACCCAGCCGCTCGGCTTCAGACTCACTGACTTGCGCGCATACACTCCCGGCAAACCCGAGCATTGCTACGGTAAAACCTGCGACCAAATGGTTACGCATTCCCATCCACCTCCACTGAAACTGATCTGGACACCCGGCAATCCGGGCTTCCGGTTAGCGAAAAGCCCCAACCAGACGATCAAAAGTTACTCAAACCGGGGCGCCTTTTTGCCAAATTCAAACGCCCGTTTCAAGTGAATCTTTGTAGTTTCTTGTCAAAGGCTCGTGGATCAAGACGAAGGAAGAAATTCACAGCCAGAAATGTTATTCTTGGCAGTTAATTCATTGCACAACATTTGGCTCTTGGCTCCGCATACAGGTATCGCAATGGCGTCACCGTGGCACTCACTGGTTTCCCAGAAGATTTTCCTCGCCAGAACCCTACTGGGCCAGCTGGATGAGAACGACACTGTACCGAGGCGCGAAGCCCTGGTTCAGGGCGCCATTGAGCTCGCTCTGCGGGCGAGAAAGCAGGTACTGGTCATGATTGCGAGGATGTACCAGGACAAGCAGGGTCGGCCAGACACCCTGGCAGGGTTGAATGAATTGCTCGGAGGCGACGTCCCGGAAACCACCGAGCTGAACCACCTGGCGGGCGACGTCAACAGCTGGTGGAGTCATCTTGAGCAACTGGAACACCACCAGGACAATCCGCCAGCCATGAAAAAGACCGTGAGCAACGAGAACGTGATTGCCGTTTCTGCGGATACCGGGCCGGACCGGTCCAAACAGGCTCTGGAGCGAACCCTGAGTGCAATCAAACAATTTACCGATACCCTTGAGGAGCGGCACAGTGAGTGGTAACGCCACCACCTGCCTCCAACACAGGAATGAACCGAAAGGCTAACCGAATGTCACCCTCTTTTTTCGAGATTGTACAACTGAACAACGGCGACTACGCACTTCGCCGGATCGACGACGACAGCGCACCGCTGGTGAAAATATCGTTCTCGGCCGAAGCCAGGGAAATGATGGAAGACCGGGATATGGACGTGGCCAAGGCCATGATTGCCGCAGGCATAGAGGCCGCCGGCAATGTTGCCCACGATATTGACTGGGAGGAAGAGTCGGACTCCCAGGAAATCCGCCCCTCCTATACATTGCACTGAGCACATTGCAGTGGGCCGGCCACTTCACTGACCCGGACACAGCATTGATCGGGGTGCGCCGCCCCTGGGAGCAGCGCTTTCAGCGTTGACGCAGAACCACTCCGTGGCTGTTACCCCTGGCTGAAGCCTGCTCCAGTGATGTCAGGGCTTCGCGGCCCAGCTTCCGGGTCCACATGACCACAGCATGGCAGGTGCCCGCACTCAATGCCCGCTCCGCGAGTTGCCGCGCCGGGTAATCCGGCGTAGAACGCAGCACCAGCAACTCACCGGCAACAATCCCACGCATGGTCTGCCACTTGCTGACGAGGCTCTGGGGCGGATCTATCCAGGCCAGCCAGCGTTTTTCCTGGTTCAGCTGTGTCAGCATCGGCAGTAATAGCAGGAAATTTTCCACTTGCCCTTCAGGCAGGATAATCTCCGTCACGTTGCCGGTTGGCTGCGTAGAGCGCGCCCGCTTCGATGGCACTTTTCCCGCATCATGGTTGCTCAGACCGGCAACCTCTGGACCGACGAATCTGCCGCCTCCGTGAGCATAAGCCAGATTCTGATTAAAGCTGAGTTGTTCCATGATAAGCCTCACCTGCCTTTGAGCCGGGCCCTGCAGCCATTGAATCACTGCGGGCAAAGCCGAAAATGTCCGGATACCGGAAAATCAGTGAAGATCCGAGCGCCGGATAACACCTACGCCCAGTCCCTCAATAAATAATTCCTGTTCTGTCAGATCCACTTCGATGGGTGCGAACTCTTCGTTCTCCGCGATGAGGTACACCTTCGAGCCATCCTTGCGGAACCGCTTCACTGTTACCTCTTCGCCGACCCTGGCCACAACGATCTGCCCGTTGTGGACGTCACTGGTCCGATGCACGGCCAGCAGGTCACCATCAAGTATGCCGATGTCTTTCATACTCATGCCACGCACACGTAGCAGGTAATCCGCCGAGGGCGAGAAGAACTCCGGCTGCAGGGTGCAGTGGTCTTCAATGTGCTCCTGGGCCAGGATCGGGCTACCGGCCGCAACCTGACCGATCACAGGCAAGCCCGGATCTGCCTCGACTTCCGGCAGACGGATGCCTCGACTGGCCCCCGGAACCATTTCAATTGCGCCTTTTCGGGCCAATGCCCTGAGGTGTTCTTCCGCGGCGTTGGCTGAACGGAAGCCAAGTTCTGCGGCAATTTCCGCGCGGGTAGGCGGGTATCCGGTCTCGTCGACAGAGCGACGAATGATTTCCAGTACCTGCGTTTGCCTTGCTGTCAGCTTCATGATTCGGTAGCCCCGGTTAGTCCTGTTTTTATATACAGTAAAATGACTATATACAGTGTTTTATCCAGTGTAAAGTCCGTACCTGAAATTTTTTCCATGGCCCGCGTGTTTGAGCATCAGCTGTCGCTTTCGGCCCGGGGGACTGTGGTAAGGTAACGCTAACCCCTTGTGGAGGCACGTTAATGAGCAACAGATGCAGTATGCCGGACATCATGAAAACCGATGATGGAAGGGATCGGAAGGTTGGAGTAGAGATAGAGTTGTCCGGCCTGGGTTACGAGGACCTTGTAATATTGTCCTCAAAACTTCTCGGCGGAGAGGCGAAATCTGTTGCGCGCTATGTGTCCGAGATTGAGACCGACGTTGGTGCTTTTACCATCGAACTGGATTCCGACCCCATCAAGGACCTGGACCTGCAGGATCAGCGGCTGCCGGAATCCGTCCGGGAACTCGGTGTGCAGGCAATGAGCATGATAGACGCTGCTGCAGAGAAAATCGTGCCACTGGAAATTGTCAGCCCGCCAATACCTTTTGGTGAACTGGGGCGCATCGAAAAGCTTTGCGATGAGCTCCGCAAAGCGGGTGCCCTTGGTAGCAGGGAGGCGCTGTATTACGCTTTCGGCCTGCAGCTCAACCCGGAACTGCCAGATCTGAAAGCGTCAACCCTGGTGCGATACCTGCAGGCCTTTGCGGCGCTTTACGAGTGGCTCAAAGCCCGGCACCAGATCGACTTCAGTCGCAAGCTCACCAGCTACATCGAGCCCTGGAGCAGCACCTACATAGACCTGCTTATTGCCGAGGATTATGATCCCGACATGGATCAGTTGATGAAGGACTACCTTCACTACAATCCGACCCGTAACAAGGCACTGGACCTGCTACCTCTGTTCGCACACCTGAACAGCGACCTCCTGTCCGGGTACGTGACAGACGAGCGTATCAAGAGCAGGCCTACCCTGCATTATCGCCTGCCGGATTGCGACATCGACAACCCGCTCTGGCACTTCTCCACCGTATGGAATGACTGGGTTGTGCTGGAACAGTTGGCCGCCAACGCCAGCGAGCTGGCGGCACTGGTCACCGAGTTCCGTAACAGCCGCAAGCTGAGTTTTCACAACCTTACCCATAGCTGGGTAGACACCTCGGCTCAGTGGCTGCAGTCCCGGAATTATGTCTGAACTGGTGAAAGAAAAACCCGAGCATCCGGGCCTCACCATCGGAATCAGCGGCCCGGCCCGGCGCAGCCTGGCGCACAGGCTGATCAGTTTGGCCCTGCGCCTGCATGGCGCTCGTACCCATTTCATACGCCCGGGCTCCAGGGTGGACGTATCCCTGCTTGATGGTCTGGTACTCTCTGGCGGTACACACGTTCATCCCTCGCGTTACGACCAGACACCGCAGGTTACCGCCAACTACGACCAACGCCGGGATGAAACCGATTTCCGCCTGCTTTCCCGGGCCGAAGAGCTGAACATTCCTGTTTTGGGCATCTGCAGGGGGGCACAGTTCATCAACGTTTTTCGCGGGGGCTCACTGTGCCAGAACGTGACCCCGCTGCGAAAAAACACCCGTCACCGCCCCCTATTACTACCCATGCAAACCGTGCGGGTAGTCAGCGACAGCCGTCTGGGAGAGGTGATGCGCATACCCGTTATTGGTGCCAACCGCATTCACAGCCAGTCCATCAAAAAACTCGGGAAACACCTTCGCGTGGTTGCCGTGGACAACGACCTGTTCGTGCAGGCAATAGAAAATACCCAGGGACAGTGGCTGATGGGGATTCAGTGGCACCCGGAATATCTGCTGTATCACGGCGGGCATCGGCGCATCTTTGGTCACTTGGTACAGGCTGCGGAGGAAAGAAAGCTGATACGACTGGATGAGCCGGAGCAAAACGGCGATGCCGACGACGGGTCTCAAAGCGGCAGGTAGCGCTGCAGAATGCCCTTGATTTCCCGTATTTCCCTGGCATCACCGGGCAAGGCTTGCAAATGGCGGGCAGCCCACTCTTTCAGTTGCTGCCGGGTCGTCACATAATGGGGGTCGCTTCCGGTGAGCCTGAGCAGGATGTCACGCTCCCGGGGCGTCAACCTGACCTGATTATTGTGTAAAAGCATGGAGATCCCACAATGTTGTCTACCGTTCATCGATACCTGCTGGTCCCCGCCGCCCTGACACTTCTCCCCCTGGGAGCCATGGCCGGAGAAGTAAGCCTGGGTGGCCAGGCGTCCGTAAAGTATACGCCAGACAGCGCGCGGCTGCAGTTTACCGCCAACGCCGAACACAACCTGCCGGAGACAGCCACCCGGCGGGTCAATGAACAGATGGAACAATGGCGGGAGGCCATCAGCGATTACCGGAACCAGCTCGGTTCCTACAGTGATGCCTCTGCACACCTTTACAGCCGCTCGATTCCGTCCCAGGAGCGTGGTCAGAAGCCGGAGAAAATCGCGGTTGCATCACAGACCGTGAGTTTCACCATCGATGACCTTGCCCTGCTCAATCCGATACTGCAGCAGGCACAGGCGCTGGGCATGGATTACAACCTGGGGCCGCACCAGTTCTACCATTCCAACGAAAGTGCCCTCCGCGAGCAGGCGTTGGCCGGTGCCATTGCCGATGCCAGGGCAAGATGCCAGTTTGTTGCCAACGAACTGGATAAACAGTGTGGCGAAGTGATCAACATCAATGTTGATGATGGCCATCAGCCCCCTGTTCCGATGATGGCGGAGATGCGCGTCTCATCTGATACTGTGTCCGAGGTAGGGCCCCGGGAACTGACAGCCCGGGTCAGCGCCACCTTTGAGCTGGAGTAACAGGCCCGGTCAGAAATCCCGGGTGTAGAAAATATCCAGGGAAGCGGCCAGCCCGCTGGCAGCTTCCAGGTAGAAGTACCTGCCAAGGTCATAGCGCAAGGCGACAGTGGTGATCGGCTCGAAAATACCCACGCCATAGCGAATGCTGAGTTCGTCTGTCAGGTAGCCGCTGGCGACCACCGCCGATTCGTCTCCGCTGCCCTCGGCTTCCAGTGTCAGATTCCGTATGCCAACCTCCTCACCGAGCCCCTGGGTTACCTTGTTCGCCTGGGTCAGGCCCAGTGAAATAGCTGCCCGACTCATTTGCCCTTCGTCGCCCTGGCTTTGGGGTGGACGGCCCAGAATCACATAGGACAATGCATCCGTCTGGGGCATCTCGGGCTCCGAAAACACTTCGGTCCGGGGTGCGCTTACAGGGCCGCTGAGCCGGATTCCGGCCACCACGGTATCCACCCGCCGCACAGCTTCGATGTCGAGATAGGGTTCTGTCAGGGGCCCTACAAACTGCAACCTGGCCCTGCGCAGCTCCAGTTCCTGGCCATAGGCTTCGTACTGGCCATCAACCAGTTGCAGTGCCCCGCGAGTATCCATGTCGTTGCCGATACGCAGGGTTCCCTTCAGGTTACCGGTTACGCCAAAGCCCTTGAAACTGACCCGGTCCTCACCCACAACCACCGTCACATCCATTTTCAGGGAGCGCAGACCGCCCTCTTCCTTTTCCACACCAACGATCACTTCGTCTTCCGATACCGAAACCGCCTGGGCAGGCAGCTCCCTGATCTCGATCTCACCGCGCGGAACTTCCAGACGGCCCGTTACCGCCAGATCCCCACCACCATAGGTAATGGTAATATCCGGCACCAGCTCCACACGGGCATAGGGGTCATAGCTGAATGGCAGCCGGTCTCCGGTAAGATTGATTTCAATGGATGGCTCAGCCGACCAGTCCAGACCACCCTTGATGTTGCCGGTACTGCGTTCGTTACTGCGCCAACGGCCGGACAGGTCGGCGGAATACCCATTCAGCTCCAGACTCACAACCATGTCTTCCAGCGGTATGGGAAGCCGCGGGTCGGCGATTCGCCCCCTGTTCAGGGCAATCTCACCATTCACCGCGGGCTTCAATAACGGGCCGGAAAGCGTACCTTCACCGTTGAGCTCACCCTCAACCACTTCCAGCCCTGCGAAGACCCCGGCCATCGCAATATCCAGGCCCTGCACACTGAACCGGCCATCAACCTCCCGCTCACTATCGTTCGGATCAACCGCCATTGACACCGAGAGATCACCCAGTTCGGGCCCGTTCAGCTGAACATCCAGCTCGGCTACGTCCGGCTTCAGTTGAAGACCGGTGGTGAAGGTGTCATACCCCAGGGTCTGCCACTCGTCCCTCACCATCACCTCAAACTCTCCGGAGCCGGCATCCAGGGACACCTCGCCATCGGGGCCGTCTTCGGTCATTTCCAGCCTGATATCCGCGTTCAGGACAGCGTCCCAACGCAGGGTTTCCGGCATCAGCGGAGAAAGCGCCGTGGTCGGAAAATTCTCGATCCGATAGGCAATGTCCTGGGTGGGAAGCAGCGTCTGATCCTCCCCACAAACCGAGGCCTGTTGCCACTGCCAGCAGTGGCGCCCGAAGGTGAGCCTGCCGGATTCGGTAAACTCCAGCGCTGCCGGCTCCGCCAGCGTCCACTGCTGCCCCTGTTCCGGCACATCAATACGCCCCTGTTCCACGGCGCCTTGCCAGGCCTTCCAGTCCTCGGACGCATTGCCCGCGAATACCAACCCGACCTCGGCTTTCTCATGAATGGCATTGACATGCAGACGGTGATTGTCACGGGTACCTAACAGCTCCAGCGCCAGGGATTGCAGCAACTGCTCCCCGTACCGGAGCTCACTGGCCTGGACATCACCACTCACACTCAGCCCCTCTCCCAGTGAGGCATTAACGTCAACACTGGCCAGGCTCAGTTCGTCCTGCCACGCCAGATCGGAACCCGACACACTGGCGCGCCCCCGGGGCTGATCGGGTGTTCCGGAAACCGAAGCGGTGCCACTCAGCGAACCGGCAAGGCCCGGCAGGAAGGTTTCCGGCGACGGCATCTCGAGGGCGAGATTACCGGCGATTTCCTGCCCCCACTCGCCGTTGCCGGTAACCCGGTTATCGCCGACCTCCAGTTCAAGGCCCGACAACACCCACGCCCCCGCATCGCCATCAAGGACACCCCGGATAATGGCATCATTGGCCTGCCAGTTGCCCGACAGATCCCACTCAGCCTGTACGGACGGCGCGCCGCTGTCCGCCAGCCGCCCACTGGTGTTGATATCACCATTCAGGCTGGCCTCAAGAGCGGGCAACCAGTAACCGGGGTTGAAGCTGTCAAGTTCCAGGCTGACTTCCCAGGCCAGTTGGTCAGCAAACGCGACGCTTCCCTCGCCGCCAAGGAACCCGGCCCCGGTGTTCACTCTCAGGCGCGTGATATCCACGGACTCCATATCACCATCCAGCTCTGCTGCCAGGTCAGCCTCCCCAAGCGGACCGTTAACGCCAGCTTCAACGCTCGCCTGATAGGCACCAGACTGGTAGCGAACCTCACCATCCAGTTGCCGCAGCGCAACCGGCGGCTGCTCGAAATCCGGGATCAGGCTGTACCACGGGAAGTCTTCCATCGCGACGCGGGCATCCACCAGGAAGGCTTCCTGCCAGTCCATGCTTCCTGTCACCGATGCCTCTCCGGTCCCGGCATCGCCGGCTCCCGGGCCCGACAGGGAGAGGTTCAGTTCCTCAACGCCAGCGGTTGTGACCAGCCCTTTTAGAGACACGGCAATGTCGCCCGACGTACCAGGTAAAGTGGTACGGGAATCGGAACGGAAGCCATCCTCAAGGCTTCCCTCCAGGGCAACCACCGTGTTCTCCAACACCAGGGTTTCGGGCAATCCTTCTGCGGGCATAAAGCTCGGGGACTTGACGGTCAAACGGGCCGGAAGCGCACTGTCCAGGGGCGCCACTCGGCCAGCGAGCGTGGCTTCAAGATAACCGGTGCTCTGGCCCTGAATCCTCAGGTCCACAACGCTGCCAGTCAGGTTTAGAGCCAGGTCCCAGTCAGGCCCGTAAACCGGCGGCAGGCTTATACCAACATCCAGGTCCAGCGGCCAGTCGCCCTGGGCCTGTACCCGACCACTTCCGTTAATTGCGATATCGTTGCGGGCGAAGGTGAGGTTTTGCAGGTGCCAGTCCGATCCGGAGCCTTCGGCCTGCAATTGCAGGCGGTCCCAGATCTTGCCACCGTTCAGTGTGAATGTGCCGAGGTTGACGTCCCTGATAGCGAGGCCAACGGGAAGGTTAATGCCGGGCAGACTGATGTCGCCGCCCTCCGGCTGATCGGACGATGGCTGCATGGTCAGATCAATGGTTTCGGCTTGCAGGGTTTCAAGGCAAACCTGCTTTTCGAACAGACAGGTGGGGGACCAGTCAACCACCGGTGCATCCACCTGCAGGCCGACACCATAACCCTGCCAGGTCAGGGAGCGGGCCTGCCATTGCCCCAGCAATGAACCCTGGCCCTGCTCCACATCGAGGCCGGGGATCTGGTCGATAACCCAGGCCGTTCCGGCCTCCGAGCGCAAGGCCAGCAATAACGCCCCGACCAGCAGCAACGGCAGCAGGATGATGACAGCCAGTGCAATCAGCAGCCCGTTTCTCAGGCGCTTTGGCTTGCGAGGCTTGTCCTTTGCCTCCTCGGTCATAACTCGGGCCCCATGGAAAAGTGAACACGCCATTCGCCGCCAAATTCCGGGTCCAGCCCCTTGGCGATATCCAGGCGCAAGGGACCAACGGGGCTTATCCAGCGGATGCCCAGCCCGACACCGGTCGCCAGCTGGTCCGCCAGGTCGTCAATGGCATTGCCTTCATCAACGAACGCAGCAACCCGCCAGTTGTCAGCAAACTGGTACTGGTACTCGGCGCTGCCCACCAGCTGGAAACGCCCGCCAACAGCAACATCGTCTTCATCCCGGGGCGACAGTGTTTCATAGCCATAACCCCTGACACTCTGGTCACCACCGGCGAAAAAGCGCAGTGACGGTGGCACATCGGAAAACCGGTTGGTCGCCACTCCGCCAAACTGAAAACGGGCCAGAAAACGGTGGTTGTCCGCCAGGGTATACAGGCCCTTGACGAGAAAGTTCCCCTGCAGAATATCCACGTCAGACAGCACCGCCCGGTGAGAGCCGGTAACATCAAACTGAATCCGGTAGCCGCGGGACGGGTCGAGGGGGGAGTCCGCCTGAAGTTTGGAATAACCAAGCCCTGGCAGCAAAAGGGTGCTCTGTTCGGTCCTGTCGTCACCGATCCGGAAGCGCTCCCCTTCCCAGCGCAGTGAAGCCACCTGCTGCCAGCCGTTGTCGAGCTGATGTTTCCATTGCTGGCCGAGGGTCAGCAGTTCCGATTCGACATCTTCGATTTCCTCCCGCTGATAGCCGGCAGACAAACGAATGGAGTCTGTCATGGGGGGATCCAGTGGCAGTTCATACCAGGTGCTCAGATTCTGGCGCGGAACAGAGAGCTCGGTTTCAACACCACGGCTGTGGCCCATGGGGTTGATCCAGTGCTCCCGCCAGTTACCCCGCAAACGGGGACCCACATCGGTGGAAAAACCGACACCCGCGGCCACCGATCTTGGCGGACGGGTGGTCAGGCCCACATTCACCGGAATCACTCCGTCTTCGGCGCTGCCGGGAGACGCGTCAATATCCACCCCGGAAAAATAGCCACTGTTTGACAGGTCCGTGTTGAGCCTGGCGATCTTGTCGGCATGAAACTTTTCACCCGGCTCAAAGCGCACGAATTTCTCCAGTAACTGTTCTTCGAATCCATGCCCTTCCTTGAAACTGACCTCACCCAGCCGGTAGCGTTTACCACTTCGATAGCTCAGCGTAATATCCGCCACCCTGTTCTCAGGGTCCACTTCCAGCCTGCGGGTGGTGAACTCGCCGTCAAAGTACCCCAGCCGACTGGCACGGTTCTGGATGGTCTGGCGCAGCGAACTGTACTCGCCGTGATTCAACACATCACCCTCGGACGGCTTTTGCGGGAAGGTGCGCATAAAATCGGAGTCTTCCCGTGCGGGACCCTCAATCTCAACCTTACGGGACCGGACCCGAACCGGCTCACCCGGCTGCACAGTGAGAACAAGTCGCGCCGGTTTCTCCTCCTCACCGGGTGGCTCGATAATTTCCCACTGAATAGCCGGATTGTAATAGCCGAGCGCGCGAAAAGCGTCTTCTACCTGGGTTTCGGCTGTGCCGGCGTAGCGCCTCAGACTGTTGGCACTGCGGCCCTCCACCTCGCCAATGAAGGCCTCGGCATTATCCTGTAACTGCGGATAATCGCCCTCAACCTTTACTTGCACCTGCTGTGCCTGGGCCAACACCGGCAGGGCCCAGATGAACAACCAGACAAGCAGGGGCCAGCGGTTAAGACAAGAGCAAATGTGGGGGTGCATCCAGCAGCGTTACTTCAGTCAGTTTGGGTTTAGGGGCATGGCAACAACCGGAGTGTAACGGGTAGAGGCACGGTTAATCCATGGCTATTGACCAACTTGCCTGCAGGTAATGTACGGCATGCCAATGGCGCCGGATCAGCCTGGGCCCATGATCTGCAGAAAACAGATGTCCCTGACCACCGGGCAACGTAACGGCGCTACCAAGGAGACAGCAGATGACACGGGATCCCATGGGGTTCGCCCTTTCCATGATGAACAGGCTTGCCGGCCATCCGTTGCTGGACAGGTTCGGGCTGCGCGCCCCGCTCGAGAAAACCGCCTACCATGGAACCCGCACTGGTTTCCGTACCCTTGCCTTTGCCGGCCGGGAATTCCGGCGTGTCAACAACTGGCTGCCCAGGAAACGGCTGCCCGGGAACCGTCCTTCCGAACTGTTTGACCTGTCACTGACCGACGACCAGCGCATGATCAGCGATCTGCTTGGCCGGTTTGCCCGGGATGAAATCAGAGCCGCCGCCGCGGTTGCGGATGAAACAGGAGAAATACCGGAGGACGTTACTGCCGCTGCTACTGATCTGGGGCTGCCACTCTATGCCATACCCACAGAGTTTGGCGGCGTTGCGGAGCATCAGTCCCCGTTGACCAGTGTACTGATCGCCGAACAGCTGGCCTGGGGCGACATGGGGCTGGCAACCGCCCTGCTGGCACCTTTCAGTGTAGCCCAGGCTATCACCCGCTGGGGCAACGGCGACCAGCAAAGCCGCTACCTGCCGGCGTTCTGCGGTGACACGCCACCGGTCGCCACCATTGCCATTGACGAACCCCGGCCACTTTTCGACCCGCTCGCCCTGCAAACCACGGCACGGCGAACCGATACCGGCTATGCCCTCTCCGGCCTGAAGAATGCTGTTGTACAGGGGGGAAGCGCAGAGCTCCTGCTGGTTGCGGCACGGTTCGATGGTGAACCGAGACTGTTCATCCTGGAGGCAGGAACCCCCGGCGTCAGCGTTAAAGCCGACCCTGCGATGGGCCTCAGGGCCACGGGGGCAGTGCAGTTGCTGCTGGAAAATGTCGAATTGCCTGTGGACGCACTGCTGGGGGACGACGATTTCGACTATCAGGGTTTCCTTGATTGCGGCTCATTACTGCGTTGTGGTCTTGCCATCGGCACCTCCCAGGCAGTGCTGGACTACGTGATTCCCTACTGCAACGAGCGGGAAGCCTTCGGTGAACCCATCAGCCACCGCCAGTCCGTTGCCTTCATGATCAGTAACCTGGCCATCGAAACCGACAGCATGCGCATGCTCACCTGGCGAGCCGCCAGCCGCCTGGAACAGGGCATGCCGGCTCACCGGGAAACGGCCCTGGCACGGTTGCTCAGCAACGAAAAAGCCATGGAGATCGGAACCAACGGCGTGCAGCTGCTGGGTGGCCATGGCTTCGTCAAGGAACACCCGATGGAACGCTGGTACCGCGATCTGCGCTCCATTGCCACCCTGACCGTTGGCCTGCACGCCTGATGAGCCCTGATTGCCTTTGATCGCTCTTGAGCATTACGAGGAAACACCCATGAATCTGGAAATCCCAAGGAAATTTACCCCGCTGATCAGCCAGGCCCAGCAGGTCGCCCGGGAAGTATTCCGGCCCATTTCCCGAAAATACGACCTGGCGGAGCATGAATACCCGAAAGAGCTGGATATGTTTGCCTCCATCATGGACGGCATGAACGATGGTGCAGCCGATGGCGGCACCGGCGCCGGAAAGCTCGCCCGCTCTGACAACAACGGCGGAGCTGGCAACCGCAACGGCACCAACATGAAAACCGTCCTCGGGCTGACAGAACTCTGCTGGGGCGACGTGGGCCTGGCCCTGTCCATTCCCCGCCAGGGCCTGGGTAACTCCGCCATCGCCGCCGTTGCCAACGACGAACAGCTGGCCCGCCTGGGCAATACCTGGGCCGCCATGGCCATCACCGAACCCGGCGCTGGCTCCGACTCCGCCGCCATCCGCACCACCGCCACGGCAGACGGTGACCACTACATTATCAACGGCGAGAAGATCTACGTTACCGCCGGTGAACGCGCCGACGCCGTAGTGGTCTGGGCCACCCTGGACCGCAACAAAGGCCGCGCCGCCATCAAATCCTTCGTGGTGGAAAAAGGCACCCCCGGCATGACCGTGGAGCGCCTGGAGAAAAAACTCGGCATTCGCGCCTCCGACACCGCCGCCATCCGATTCGACAACTGCCGCGTCCCAAAGGAAAACCTCCTCGGCGACCCGGACATCAGC